>CALIGR010000029.1 GCA_938021445.1 uncultured Candidatus Altimarinota bacterium | reverse complement strand
GCTCTGGCTGCGTCCAACACTCCCACACTCTCTCTAGCGAATCCTTAACGACAATGGCGACTTTTATTTTCATCTCCCCCACTCTAACACACAAAAGAATAAGCCATAGCCGATTGGGAGTTTCTTAAGCCGCTTGCGCTACAACATCATCATCATTTGCTGCTGGGACTGCTTTTAGTAGTAAATCAGTATGAGTGTCATCAGGAGAGGTAGTCGGACGCGATTTTCGAGGCTCGATAATGATCGCTCTTGTCTCGCTTCTAAGTCTTGTGTGCTTGGGAACATCAAGCATTAATTTAGAAATAAATTCGGTTGGAGACAAACAATACTTACTCTCTTAAGCTCTAAAATTGAGAGATATCCATAATACTACCTTCATCATAAATAATTTCATAACCGCAAGTAGGAAAATTTATAGGTATCTATTAAGCCCCAATTGTCCGGACAGTTTGAAGATGAGAAATCATCTAAACTGTTTGTATGAAATATTTAAATGCCCGGCAACGAGAAAAATATAAGCAGCGAGCGGTGCGAGACTCGTACAAGTTTGGGGTAACGAAGGTGAGTCGCCAGTATGGGTTGGGGCGGTCCACGATCTATGAATGGCGAATCTCAACTGTAGAAAAAAAGCGTGGCCCAAAGAAGCGTGTATCGTGGCAGACGCCCGCTTCTCTGGAAAGAATCGTCGCTCGATTAAAACGACAGACCAATTATGGTCCAAAACGACTCCGTGTCGAGTTAAGTCTTCATGGTATTTCTTTGGGAGAAAAAGCCATTAGAGGTATCTTAGAGCGTCGTGGTCTAGTCATTCATCATCGTCGTAAGCGAAAAAAGAAAAAACAGGTCTACTATGCCCTTTATCCGGGTTACCGTATCCAGGTAGACACCAAAGTCGTCCCCGATGAAATTCCTGACAAACGAAGCCCGAAGCGGTATCAGTTCACGGCTATTGATTGTTATACCAAGATCCGCTTCTTATGGATTTATGAGGAGCTCTCCAACCATAACTCTATTAAGTTTCTACAAAAAGCTTTGGACTTCTACCGCTCCATTGGAATTGAAGTAGAAACCGTTCAGACTGACAATCATATGACCTTCACTAACCTCTATATTGGCGGAAACAAGAAGTCAGATCACCAAAACCTCAGAATCCATCCGTTGACTGAATTCTTACTCAGCCAAGGCATCCAACACCTTTTGTCTCGTCCTGGTAGGCCGCAAGACAATGCCTTCGTTGAGCGATCCCATCGCACCGATATGGAAGAATTTTACCGCACCATCAATCTTAATAATCTAACCGATCAACAACTTAACCTTAAGATCCAAAATTGGATTTACTTCTACAATCTCTTGCGTCCTCACTCTGCTTGTAATAATTTACCACCAATTAAATTCTTAATCTCTTCTGCTGTCCGGAACTCTGGGGCTTAATACAAATCTTGCATTTGTATCTAAAAATTTGAATTGCGAAAAAATTAATCCGCTCTAAGATAGTCCGGCTGTACAGGCGCGTAGTATAATGGCAGTACAAGGGTCTCCAAAGCCCTTGGTGTGGGTTCGATTCCTACCGCGCCTGCCAAGCAAAACACTTCTCATCCTCAGGTGGACTATTGCCTGATCCAGACTGACTTGAATTAGGTTCTAACGATAAGTCAGATTCTTTTTCGAGTTGTTTAATGATCAAATAGGGTTTCTTCACTTCTAGAGTGAGTTTCCCATCTTTTAAGATGAAGTTCTGACCAAGTTTTCGAAAGATGTATTTTTTCTCTGTAGTACCACCTTCTTCAAATCGTTTGAGAAGACCGTTCATAAAATCAAAGCGATCTTCTGCCTCTTCGATCCAATCCGATTGATTGCTTTCGGCTTTATTTAAGCGGTATTTAGCCTCGTCACGCTCTTTTTGTAGTCTTTGTTTGTGTGTAAAGAACTCTTCTGGGCTAAGCTCTCCGCTTAGTCTCATATCCATCAGGTTCTGAAGTTTTACCTCTAAATCTTTATAATCTCGTTCAAAAGCCTTATTTTGTTTATTTTTCTCTTTAAAGTCTTGCTTGTTAGCATGTTTGAGCCACTTTAAAGCCCACTTTTCAAATTTTGGATGAATTTGGTATCGATCTACAAAGACCTGAAACTGGTTTGTTAAATCATCTGATTTGATACTGTATTGTTTACACTGGCTACCATCAGCGAGCTTTTTCTGTTTGGTGCAATGGTAATATTGGTAGTAGTTACCGTTAGCAATAACTTCTTTGGTGATCTTATAACCACAACGTCTACACTCATGCTCAGACTTGAGATTGAGCTGTAGACGACAATCAGGGCAAGCATATTTCACCTTCTCTTGTGCCGATATATGGCTCTCACATTCACCACACTTAATAGTTCCAATAAAAGGAAAGTCATAAGTGGTATGACCTATTTTCCCTTTCTGACCCTGCCTCCTAAGAACAATTTGAATCTGTTCAAACTCTGCTTGAGTGATCATAGGCGTGTGCTTCCCCCAATTAGAATTGTTGCCGTATTGCATAAATCCATAGTAGAAAGTATTGGTTAGAATGGCGTATAGGGATGACTTAGACAAAGGCTTTCCTCCCTGATTTTTCCGTTTATAGGTTCGAAATTTCCAATCATCGTTAACTACTTTGCTTAAGCTACTGAGTGAATAGCTGCCAGTTTTATATAGTTTGAGCATCTTTTTAACCATTTCGAATCTTTCGGGATCGGGAATAATAGTTTTCTCGGCTTTATCGTTTAAGTAGCCGGCAGGAGCAACCCCACACCACCCACCATCTTTAGTTTTGGTCTTGTTTCCTCGTTTCACATTTTTTGAAAGGTCTAGGCTGTATTGATTGGCCATTCCTAATTCAATAGTTAGTGGGATGGTGTTGTCCGTTGGTCGATACTGATTGAACGGAGTTTTAATGATTTTTATTTTGCTGTTTTGGAGTGCGTAAATGATGACGCCTCCATCTATAGGGTTACGAGCTAATCGATCGCCCTTCCAACAGAGAATCCCATCTATATGACCATTCTCAATATCAGTCATAAGCTCCGCAAACTTTGGACGATTATTGGGCTTGTGAGCACTGGCTTGATCGGTGTAAGTCTTGAGGATTTTTAGTCCTTGTTTAGTGGCTACCTCTTTGAGCTCATCAATTTGAGACTCAATAGATTGCATTTGTTTGTCTTCAGAAATTGAAGATTTACGAGCATAAAGCCCGTATCTGATATCGGTTGTTTGGTTTTGCATGATAAAATTCGTTTTATATAGTAAAAAATATTTTAGCTTTGGGAGCCCCCCATGCAGGGGAGGTTCAAGCTAGCGTTACAGCGTTACAAAACGCTGATTTGGTTTGTAGGACTAAGTTTTGAGTGTTACTGAAAAGTAACGGTTAAAAGACTAAATCATCTTTAGTAACAGACTCTTCGGTTTTTGGAGCGAGTGCATCCAATCGTTTATCGATTAAATCTCTATTAAGGGTGAAGCATCTTTTTGTCTCTCCCATAATACGAATTGGCTGAGCATTTTGGGTAATAACACCTAAACGCTTAAGATTAAATCCAATCCATCGATTGCTTTTTCGGTCTTGCATGAATCGAAATTCTTCTCTCCCACTCTGAGAGCAAAGGTAGTTTTCAATCACTTGTACAGGGAAAATACCTTTGTCTTCAGGGTATTTTTCTATTAGTTCAAGAAGACACTCAAGGAGTGCCACTTGGAATTCTTTATCATCATTATTAGAGTCTTTGAGTTGTTTGATGTCCTGCATAAGAGCTATTAAGTTCTCTTCAACTACAGAACCTCTTAAGCTTTTAGCAATGGTGAATATGGGTCTCCATAGTTCCCAATCCCGAGGATTTAGATTATCGATAGGCAAATCTAGTTCTTTATAGGTTTGCCTGACTTCCTTAAAATTAAGAAGCATCAGGTGATACAAATGGCCTCGGATTTCATCCCAAGACTTGTCATTAAAATCAACTTCGGTGTGTAATATTGATCTTTCAATCACTTTTATTGGAGGCATAATGATTGGGATACAACGAGTGGTTAAAACCGAGTGAATCGCCCCTATTCCTCCGAAAACTTTCGGAGAGTAAGCGTCAAATTCAACGATTTGAATCGATTTATTTATGGTCTCACACTTTTTAATCACCGCTCCATACTTGTAACCAGAGTTAAACATAGAGACCAGAGTTTGATTGTCCTCACCTCGTTTTAAGTGTTCAACTTCATCAATACAGCAGGTAGAGTGATTTTTATGAATGAGCCTTGTCGTAGCCGCTGCCGAACTATTAATGCAGTGTTCAGCCCGAAAGGCTAACTGAGCAATAATGCTTAAGACCTTGGTTTTTCCACACCCAGCATTCCCTTGGAAATGAAGATAAGGAAAGGCAGGCATCAGTCGATGAAAGTAGGTTCCAATAATCCAACAAGTTATGAGATCAAAGAGTCTTTCGTCTTCAAATATGATCAAAGATTGCATCTTGTGTCGAATCGCTTTGTATAATTCATCAAGATTTGCCACAGATTCATCCTCTAAGAAACTTTTAACAGATTCTAAAGGCCAAGCATGGTTTGACGATACTTCACGATTTAGAATTAATCCTCGTTGACCAAGGTTTTCTAAATTTATTGGTATTTTTTCTCGACCAGAAGTGATCAGATAATTTTCAGTGATAAGTGAACCTTTTTTACAAGATTCTTCGGTAATGTTTGTACAAGCCCAGTCAGACTCAAAATGCTGACTAGGGCTAATTTTTTTAAATTTCATTTTTTAAATTAGTTAATAATAGTTTTTAAATTTCCGGTATGTCAAAGAGCCCAAAGTGAAAAACTCAGGATGAATTAGCCCGATCCCATTCCTCTTTAGAACATGGGACAACCGTTGAGTCTCCCATGGAAAGAGCGGAGAGTTTTATTATTTCATCTCCAAGCTCTAACATTGGCACACTCACAGAAATACCCAACTCTTTGCAGAGTTGTTGAAGTTCTGTAATTGCCTCAGGAGCTAATTGCATGGCTCCAGAATGGCAAGTTGATCTCGGGCCAATCTCGGGCTAGGTCCCCAACTTTTCAAGGCTTAAAAAGCTCTAAAAAGCCCCTTTAAAAAGACTTTTATAGAGCTTTCTTTTTAGGGGAGAAAAAATGTATATCTAGGGGAGATTCTTAGGCTAATTTATAACTTTCCTGTCGATCTCCCCTTAATATTATTTCTTCATCAAATAATTGGTTGATTTCATATTTTGCATCGTGAAGATGCTTATTTTTGTTGTGAGTCGCTTTTTGACCCCAGTCGTTCCCCACAAACTCCTCAATTTCTAAGTAATTAATAGAAACACCTTTTCCCTTCTCTAGAAAGCAAGCTAAAAAATTTTTATGATTGGGTTCTAAGTATTTGCTTGGCTTTTTGTTATGGTAAATATTTCCACAAGTCGTTTTCTCTAATTGGTCATAGTTTAATATAATCAGATTCCCGTTAGGACTCTTGTATTCATAAGGTTTTATCTGGTCATTTCGTATTGAATTTTCTGCTTGAGCGGCTGTTTTTTGGTTATGAAAGTAGTCTTTTTTTAGAATTTCTAAATTTACTCCATAAGTATTAATGGAGTTTTCAGAACTTTCACTTAGTACCAATTTTTTAATTTTTACAGCTCTCATATATTCCAAGTGAAGCAGCCCAAAAATAAAGTCTAGTTCTAACGATGAGTTGTTTTCTATATAAATATCTTCGTCCTTATATTTCTGTCTTAATTCAATCAGCTTATCTTTGATAATTTGTTTTTGCCATATTGTTTTTGCACTCTTGTCAGAAACCTTGATTTTTCCAGAATCCCAGTCTCGAACCATAGTGTTCAGCTGGTGTTTTAGTTTTTCCTGATTAACTTTCAGAGAGATGTTTATGTTTGCTAGCTCTTTATCATCAGAAACTTTTAATGAGTTATATTCACTAGTTTTAATATTATTAAGACTTGTTCTCAATTAGTCGGCGTTTGGGAACTTTTATAAAGGGCTCATCTATTATCACATTAACATCTGTGAATGATGTTTTTTGTTCAGTTTCAACAATTTTTTGCGGTTCATGAAAAACCACAGCTTCAATTAATTTTTCATCAGAAAGATCTTCTAGTGCTGAAAAAATTTCATAGCTACTAAGGCTGCTAAAAACAGCCTGTAGAAAGCCAAAGTTAAGATTTAGCTCGGAATTGATTTCACTCGAATTTCGCAATAGTAAAACCAGGAAAATTAAAGCTCTATCTGAATAATTCATGAGGTTGTACATCACTCAGAAGTATACAGGTGTAAAACTTTACATCAAAACCCTATTGCCAAACACATTCTGTTTTAGCACAAAGAGAAGTTTCTAAATCTATGCCTGATATTTCACAATAGTAATTTTGGCGAATAGGGGCATTGAAATTATTAACGGTATCTACATAACTAAAGATTCGGAAGAGGTCTCGCTCTTTATCGTAAGTGGCTTCTTTTAAAGGAAACTTAGCAGGTTTTGGTGATAACATGCTTTCAATATAACCTTGAGCACAAACTCGGGCTGTTAATTCGTAGCTATATAAATTGTCTTCAAACTCTTTCTTTGCTTTAAGAATCTCTTTCTCAACTTGAGCCTTTGCTTTTTCATCTTTAGCTATAGCTGACCTTTTTTGAGATTCGATTTTACTACTAGCGTATTCTTCCGGAGAGGTTGTCTTCGTCATAAAGAAGCCGACAGCTAGAGTTAGTAGCATTAGTCCTAGGAAGCCTAGACCAGCGATTTTAAGTAATTTTTCAAGAGTCTTCATAGAGATTTGGGTTAAATACAAAAAAGGGGCGACTTTCGTTGCACCTTACTACGTATAGCCTTGCGGATACCCGAGAAGACGAGAAATCGCCCCATCTTTACGGGTAGTATCAGGACTCAAAAAGCCCAAAGCTATTAAAAAACGGTAGTAAAGTGCGAGACAAATATACTGCGTTTAATAATTTATGTAAACAGTCTTATCTGTGGAACTATCTCACATACTTCTCAAGTGCCCATAATCCTTTAAACAGATCATTGTGGCACTTTCTTATTATTTTCCCGCTACCGCACAAACAAGGAATTGTTCCTTTAACACCTTTTTTCCTAGTTAATGCTTCAACAACCTTCATGTTTTTTTGAGTCTTTATTGCACCTATAAGCCAAGGAGCAAAGCTGTTTTGATGAGTTTGGGATATTTTCCCAAAGTTTTCTATTTGTCCAAGTAAGCCATGTTGATACTCGCCTCTTGGCCATTCTGAAAACTTTTCAAAATAGAGCTGGTCGTAGAAAAAAGGAATAATTAACTCTTGTATGAAATCGACAATAGTTTTATTACTTTCCAGAAAAAGATAAGCATCAAATGTTCCTGCCAAACAAATTGAATCGTCTGGATTTCTATGCATATCGAATTTACTTTTACCAAGACTTGAGCTGATTCTTTCTAGTTCGCCAGATAGCTCTTGAACCTTTGGAAGCCCCATCGATGAAGATGATTCTATTTGAATAGAAAAATCTTTGTTGAAATACAAATCTTCATTTGTTGCTGTATAACGACCTAATTTATAGGAATTTTTCTCCTTATCGAAAATTGCCTCCACATGCAGTCCACCGATAATAATCCAATCAGATTTGTTTTTTATAATCTGAAGCTGCGGTTGGTTTGCCTGAAGCCATAACTCATCATTTTCAGAAATTTCCATTAGTATTTGAGTATGGGCGACTTACTGGCTTTATTTCAGTGGCTGTTAATGGCTCCGTTCTAGTCGATGTAACAGAAAGAGTTAATTTTTCAGCAAGAGCAATGAGGTCAGTCTCTTTGGTACTAGTAGAAATTCTTGATACTAAAGCTACTGCTTGTGCTAAAAAGGGTTTTATAGGAGCAAGACTAAACTCGGAGTCTTCTAAGATGTAGTCATCAATGTTTCGTCCTCCCGCTTTATCTGGGATTTTTGGCGATTGGAGGTATTCAAATTCTAGGTTTTTAAAGAAATATTCGACCGCATCTAAACAACTAAAGTCTTGATTATTCTTAAATATTTCAGCAATTACGCACTCTAAGTGGAATGATTTTAGTTTGATTCGGTCATCTGATTTTTTAACACAACGTCTCCAGGCTTTAACAATACGAACAGCGTGGCGAAAATTTCCGTCTGTAGCTTGATCTAATTCTTGACACTCTTTGATGTAGGCTTTCGGATGAGAGAATATCCATTCTAAATCTTCTAAGCTTCTAGCTTCATAGTGTTTTCTTCTGCTTCTTACCGACATGTGGCCAGTCTGAGGAATTTTAAATCGACCATCTTCTTGAGGAATTGCAGGAACAATGTCAGCTGAAAATTTTTCACGATCTCCGTAGAAATAAATCCCAACAGAGTGAGCTCCTTTTATAATCTTTGCAGATGTGTTTCGGTAGTGATTAGAAAGATGTTTTTCTAGATCGTCTAAAATTGTTTCTATATCCACTTGATCTTGCCCTATCAAACTCTTTTGGAGCGTTTCTGACTTGCTGTCTAGGATCCAGAATATATCAATATCATTTAATGGTTTTGTGGCAGTATGCCTAGCCCTTGATCCATTTAAGAATGTATGGCCCTCTAAAATGTCATCAACTTCGGTATATTTTTCACTAGCTAAACTTATTTCCTGGTCGTCAATATTCAGATTGTTAACAACGAAGTTTCGAAGCCATTTGTTCTGGTCGGACATTTATTTTGCGTAAGAGTTAAAGGTTGCTAGGGTTGTATATAAACAATTAATTAGACTGAGCCTGTTTTGTGCATATGTATAATATGCGTAGTTTTGACTTATTTCTTTCATTTCTTTGTCTTCAACTCGGTTATTGCCAAAGGTATAGATTATGATTGGAACATTTTTTTGAGCAGCTTTCTCGAAAATCTTTTTCCAGTTTTGTCGCTGATTATCAAAGGCTAGAATAATAACGGAATGGTCACTTATTCTATCGCAGGATGTGGTAGCAGAAGGGCTTTCTGGGACTTTAAATGTCTTAGTATCTTCAATGAAAAGCCTAAGATCTATAAACTCCTGTTTAAATTCTGCATCAGCTGGGGCAAACATTATTACTGGACGTCTTATGTTTTTGTAGAACCGCCAATTCCCCTTTATCAGCCAGATCAAAAAGCCACCACCTAGGAGAAAAAAGATGTACTTGGCTATCTCAAACGCAAATATGAGCAAGTGTGATTCATGTAGAATTGATTTTATTGGTTCGCCTTCGGCCATTTTCCTAAAAAATTACTGTTCATATTAAGTTTAGAGATGTTTTGTAGGGGTGTCAAGAAATCATACACTTAATACAAATTGACCAATTTTTAGTATTTAAATATACTCAACTTAAATTGATCAGTTAAGCCTCTGAAAATGCATCAAATACAGCAAAAAATCATCTCACTCTTACGAGACCAGGGATCAATTCCTTTGAAATATCGAGAGATCGGGCGAAGAATCGGTGAAAAGTACCCTCAAACAGTTAAACATCACCTTGAAGCACTATTCCAAAGAGGATTAGTGGTCGAACAAAATGAATTTATACGTCTAAATCAAACGAGTGAAGCGGAATCATCCTTTGTTAATCTGCCTTTTTATGGAATGGCTAGTTGCGGTAGTGCCACAGCTTTAGCAGAAGACCGTGCAGAAGGTTATATTAAAGTTTCTAAGAATATATTTCCTCGAACGAATGTTTCTGACTTTTATCTAGTAAGAGCGGATGGGAATTCAATGAATCAAGCCTCTGTGGGGAGAAGGCATGTAAGCATTGATGACGGAGACCTAGTTGTTATTGATGGTACAAAAAGAAATCCCACAGGTGGAGAGTATGTTCTTTCTGTTATAGATGAATGTGCAAACATAAAACGTTTTGAATTCGATGAGGCAAGAGAGCGACTACTACTCTCTTCAGAGTCTTCAGATGAGTATTTCCCGATAGTTATTCATCCCGAAGATAACTATCATGTGATGGGAGAAGTGGTTGATGTTATTAAATTATCTTAAAGAAATGGCGAAACGTAATTCAAACAAGCAGAACAGAAATAATACTACAGCAGTAATTAAGTTCATTCAGTGGGCTAATTACGAAGGAGGAACAGGATTGATGTTTATGATCTTTGGGATGATTCTGATTCTGCTATTCGCAGTTTCCTTGTCAGTCTTTAATTGGTGCAAACTAGCACTACTAATTCTAGGACTGGGATTTATAGGTCTTGGTTTGTACCTAAAGAAACACGACAAAAAATAAGCCTCCCCTTACGCGTAAGAATGTCATCATTTATAAGCATTTTTAGGTGTGAATTAGTCTATTGCTGGGTTTAAGTTTTTTTAATTGCATATTTTTAATCGAAAATTCATCAAAAACACGCCTTTTGGCATGCTTTTGGGGTCGAAAGTAAGCAAATTTTATACAAAAACTCATACAAATGTAGCAATTTCTCATCTGTTTATAGTACTAAGTTTTACTTGTGCGTTTTCAGGTCAATAGCTTTGCAACACTTGAGCCGGGGTTAGAAAATTAAGAGAGAGGTGAGGTCTTTTGTTATTGTAAAAGAAAAGATACTCAGGAAGAGCGTCTATAATCTTGCGTGGATCAGGATGCCAACCAAGATAGAAAATACACTCTTCTTGGATGGTCCTATTAAATCTTTCAAGGTGAGCATTATCATTAGGGGTTCTCACTCGAGAATGCCTGTGTCGTTTATTGATGGACTCTAAATGCTTAGAGAAGTGCCTAGAAAATTCTGGCCCATGGTCAGACTGGACTACCTCAAAAACAAAAGGAGCGTCCCTTTCAGCTAGTTCAATACTCTTTATCGCTTCGTAGGTATTACACTTGAAGCTAAAACGAGCATACGCCCATCGAGAGTAAACATCTAGAACCGTGAATACATAATACTTTTTCCCGTTATAATCCAAATGGATCGTGTCAATCTGCACCAAGTCTCCAGACTTGGTTACTTCAGGTCTAGGAAAGATTTTTTTGTATTTCTTCCACTTAGACTTCTTCTTGATGAGGCTCGTTTTGCCAAGCCAGCGTTTAACCGTTGAGAGGCTTACTGAGACTCCATCTTTCCCAAGAAGATAGTGAACCACTTCGCCGCAACGATTGCACTCTAATCGTTTCTTAATGATTTTAGAGACTACCTCAGGATCAGTTGTCTTTGGATGAGTGTGTGGACGGGATGATTCTGTAGGAATAACCGAGCGTCCATCAGCTGGAGCCTTTTTTACCCATCGACTCACCGTTGATGGAGCGTAGCCATAATATCTAGCTACTTTACGGATCGACCAGCCTTTACGGACTAGTTTTACCGCTTCCATCCTTATCTTCGGTGCCTTCGGATTACTTGTGTATGACATGCTTCTTTTATAACACAAAGTGTTGCGAAGCTATTGAACCATTACGCTTGTATTGACAAAAGCCAAAAAAAGTGTATAAAATAATTAATGAGTATAGAAGACGAATCGGCAAGATTAGATCCAATTGAAGAATTTCTGGGGCAACACTCAGATGAGGATTTAGAAAGAATCGTTGAAGAACAGGGTTTTGATGGTTTGTTGTTAGAGGCTGTTTTTGGGCCACTTATTAAACAAGCAGAAGAGCAATTAAGAGAAGTTGGATATAGGGTTTTATCGGATGAAGTTGAAGATTGGTTTTTACACGAACGAGCTAAATTTGTAGTTATGAATGATGGCTTGATGATGCCTAGAATGGACAAGCGAGATGATCGTTTTGCTGACAATTTTGATAATGTTTTGGCACACTTTGATATGCCTGGAAAAGTAATTATTCCAAATGCCAAGCATCAGAAATTAGAACGCGTCCAAGCTTGGGTTCAACGGACAGAGAATGAGCCTGTCGCAGAATTTTTAGTGAGAACACCAGCTGAATACCTAAAACTTCTCATTTACTATGCAAAAGTAAACTCTCTTAAAGAGTTAAAATCACTCCTCAATGAATTTAGCGTGAGGCAGGATGACATAAGTGAGACGGCCTCGCCAAGTTACAAAGGCGGACATATGAGTGTAATTAGTCAATCGCCTGTCGAGTTCTTTACTGCACTTCCAGGACGGCTTGTTGAAGAGATGCTCAAAGTCGCGAATGTATCCTCCTTAGAAGACTACGTGAACTTATTTCTTCGTGCGCCTTATATGACAAGACTACTGGGATCTGTTCCGACATCCCTTCTTATGTATGTACTTAAAAAGGCCAATGCAAATAGCGTTGAATCTGTAATCAAAGTTCTTGAAAATGAAGATTTTAGGGAGTCCTTGATGAGTATAGATTCCGAAGGTTCTTATCCACAAAACTTAGTGACAGCTATGGAGCACTTTAAGATTGATGATCTTGAAGGGATGCAAGAAATAATTGGTTTTGAAAAAACTCGGGCTGTAATGAAAAAGGCTAGTGATGTTAACTTCAAGACACTTGTACGAGTGGCTGATCCAGCAACAGCAGACGAACTGGAAAGACTGTGTGGTAATACGGCCGTAGTTCAAAATATTGGAGAAGCTGACTACCAACCTCTTGAAGACTTGTTGGCAGACCTTGGTGTTGAACCTGAAAAAAGAGATCCTTATATGTATGAGGTCATAACGCACTCTTACAATCGAAAAACCGCTGAACAAGCTAAAACAATTTCTTCTCTTTTGGGTAAGAAAGACGCAATCCCTGATAATTTAAATAACTTTGTGATAGGTCTCTTGGCTGATGAAGATTACATTGAACAAAACCTCGACACAGTCGCTCAATTATTAGAAGTAGATTCTCTTGTAACTAATGAAACAGTTGAAGCATTGAGAGCCTTACAAAAAATTATGGGAGGATTTATAACGCCCGAATTATCCAAAAGATATTTAGCAGCTGACGGAGATAATGGGAAATCCGAAGTCCTTGATTCCTATCGTTCGATGATGGGGCAAGTTCTTAGTAGTAAAAAAATAGAAATTGAAGATCCAAACATGGCAGCGGAGATCATTTACCTAGCCTATAGGCCAACAGGATATAGCATTGAACAGGTGAGAAATATGATTGGGGGAGGGTGGAATAGTTTAGAAGATCTTACGCATCACCTAGACAGTATTAGCTTTAGTCGTGATGGTTATGATATGCGATTTAATCGTGTAGAAAGAGAACAGCGTGAACCATACGATACGGAAGGTTTGCGAGGCATAGATGCTCCGATTGTATCCCCACAAAGCAAGTTAAGTTTAAAAGATTTACTGTTTCAAGCCCTGAGTGGTAAACCAAAGCACCAAGAGGCTTTACCTCAACTGTTTGGAGCTGTTCTAGCACAAATGGGCGATGATCGTGTTGTGGCTTATGGAGAGAATTATAATTCAGGTAAGGGGGTGTCCGCTGAGTATACGGAGCAACGCCTAGAGAGTTTGGGAGAAATTCTCAGTATTATCCCCAAAGAAGATCCCTTCAGAGAGGCTTTATCTCAGCTAATTTTTTCTGACGAAGAAGCCCGAAGAACCTGTGATGGAATTGCCGATGCCTACCAATGGAAAAGAAATAAAAGACATTTTTCACCTGAAGAACGTACTTGTAAAAACCGAGTCGATGAAATACTGAAACACCTGAGTGCTGAAATAGATAGTGATGTTTCGGCTTTATTAGACCCAGAAGTCTTAGCACCACTAGATGAAGACCTGCAAGGGTTGGGTGGACAAGACTTGTACGACAAACTCTCAGCTATAAAAAATTCGAGATTCTTAAGAAGAGAAACTGAAGAGGAATCTGGTGTTAATACTTTCTATTCAGCTCTTCTTGATTACGCAAAATCAGGTAGTAGTTTTTTGAGAAGAGAAATGCGTAAAGTTGAAGCCGTTAAAAGTGAAGATACTGAAGAAGTAAAAGCGGTTGTTAGCAAGAATGTAGGATCATATTTCGCGAAAGCTGGTGCAGAAATATGTACGAGTCATAATACTCGTATGTGGAACGAAGAAAGGCATGCTCATCTTAATTTAGTTTGTGGAGATCAGATTATCGGTAACGTAATGCTTTATTTTGAACCAGAGCGTGACTACTTGGTGGCTAGAGGCTTTAACCCTCGAAAAGATGCGATGATGAAATTTGATCGTTATTCTATGGCGGCTCAGATCACAGCAGTGCTTGAAGAGATTGCTCGCTCAAATGGCTATAAAGAAATATTTGTACCCGAACAAACAGCTTGGCACGCTCTATCTAATCGAGATGGAATGGCTAAAGAAATTATTAGTATATCTAAAAGAAATAGCTCTAGAGTATCGGAAGCAGATTCAGAACAAAGAACTTTAATTGAAGATGCCGAATTTTATGTTACTGAAAATGGAGGTCATTCGATTAACAGATTAAATTTACTCACACAAGTTAAGCTCTAAACAAGTTCTAAGTTCGTTTATCCTTTGCTGCCAGATTTTTGTATCTTTGGGAATATTTAAAACAATATAAAAATGGCGCATCATCCGATGTGGGAAAAGCCAGTCCATCACTCTCGTGATATTAAAAAAACTCACGAAGTTCACTGGATTGAGCTTTGCTATGACTTGATCCATGTGGTGGCAATTTTTTTATTAGGACATCATCTGGTAGAGAATCTTAGTCTTTTTGGGTTTTTAAGTTTTGTGTTTTTGTTTATTACTTTTTGGATTTCTTGGGGTGATTATGCTTTTTACAATTCTCTATACGTAAGTCGTGACTACAAACATCGGATTATTAGTGCTTTTCATGTCGTAACTGTCATGTTTATGGCGGCGAGTGTTCCATTAATTTTAGAAACGGGGCCAGTTTATTTTATGCTGTCTTGTGCGGTAAACCGTATTGTTACCGCGTTTTTATACTACCGAGCTTGTCATCATAATCTGCACACACATACGTTAGCGTCGGAAATGTTTCGCAATTTCAGTGTTGTATCTGTCGTATTTTTAGTGGCTGCCTTTTTACCTGATTTTTGGAACTACACTCTATTTTTTGCAGGATTACTAATGATCCAGATTAGTTATTTATTGCCTAGATTTGGTGTTATGCGTTTTGAAACTTTTACCCCTCGGATATCACACTTATCGGAAAGATTTTCATTATTACTGCTCATTTGTTTAGGAGAGGGTTATTTTAAAATGGTGCTGGCTCTGTCTGAAAAAGATCTAGGAGTCATAAATCCTACGATTTTGTTTAATTATTTGTTTGGCGGAGTCATTCTATTTTTGCTCGCCTGGGTTTACTTTGATGCACGGCGGGACGGGAATTTAAAAGATACTAAAAAGAAAACCATGGCCTCTTGGTGGTATGGTCATATGGGGATTATGCTTTCAGCCTTGATGATTTCAATTGCACTGAGGGCTGAAGTTAAGGTACCGTTCTTTGAGCCGTATCCGCTTCTTTATGCCTGTTTGGGTTGCTCGGGATTGATTGGGTATTTATTGTGCTTAGAGCTAATTCAATCAAGCCTAAGAGATCAAAAGGCTTACCGTTTTGTGAATCTTAAGGTCAAATTAATAGGCATATTACTAGCTTCCATAGCTTTTGTAACTGTTTTATTAGAACTACCATCTCTTATCGGCAATCTGTTTTATGGAAGTGCGGTTGTTTCACAATTACTGATTCCAATAACTCATGCGTATCGTGTCTATCGTCCAGAAATAGAAGAAATGCACGCTCAGAGAGAAAAAAAGTAGAACTCTTTATAACTTGTCTAAAAGCGTTTCAGTGGCCTCTAATAATTCGTCTATGCTCGCCTTTTGATAAGCGGCTGAATGAGCGCGACCAAAATCACCTCGATCATTATCAAAGTACTGACCATTCACTTTATTAAGTCCGTGATTTGAGACTAAATCGTACAGTATTTGAGCGCCTTTATCGGCGGATTTACCTGAATCACCAAAAGCGTCTTTAACCATATTGGTGTTGAGCATTGAGCCAGGATTCACAGGAATAGTGATGATTTCTGGATGCTGATTGGCGAGGTGAAAGCTCCACATAGTAAGCGCTAATTTGCTCTGTGCGTAAGCTTCAAAGTCGCTGAGAGCTTTGCGGCCGTTAAGTGCATCAGTTGACACGGGAGATTGAGCAGCCGAACTCAAGTTGATGATACGTCCGTCAGTAGAACTTGAAATGAGGGGGATCAGTGACTCTGTCAGAAGGACGGCTGATAAGTAATTGACGACAAACCGTTTGTCTAATCCGTTTTGGGTGTGTGGATTAGTGATGGAAAGAATCCCGGCATTGTTGATTAAGGTATCCAAATTGGGAACTCTTTCTATGATTTTCTTAGCCATATTTTGTACCTGATTGAGATCGGAAAAATCAGCGATAAAACCAGAAATGTTTTTGTTTTGGGTGCTCAGTTTCATTTCTTCTACTAGGGTTTCTAGTTTCTGTGGGTTGCGACCATGTAGATAGATTGTGTGCCCTTTTTGGGCTAGTTTTAGCGCCGTTAATTTACCAATGCCATCGGTACTACCAGTAATAAGAATTGATTTAAGCATGATTGCGGGGGATAGGCTTTGGATCTCTGAAAAACATAAAAAACAGGTAAGTAAACCACTCAATGTTTAGCGTCGATTGGCGGATTGATTTGATAGCATAATAGCGGAAATTATCACAAAAGCAAGGCCCGAAATAAACGGTGGAGTTCCAACGGGGTAAGAGGACATCATATAGAGGCCGATGCAGAAAACGGCAGCTTGTAATAGTAAGGTCACCCAATAAAACCAGAGATTGTTTTGTTTCATGATGGCTTTATCTTAGCGGAAAATTTATAATTTTTACTTTTTTTGGAAACTTTTCTGATGGGGGGCGTATTACTTGGTGAACAGGCCGTTCAATCTGAGAGATCTAGGCCACAATGTCGAAAGTTTTAAT
>CALIGR010000028.1 GCA_938021445.1 uncultured Candidatus Altimarinota bacterium | reverse complement strand
ACTCCAGTTGGAAGATCATCACCTTCTTTTCGGTTAAGAATTTCAACCTTGATTACTTTCCCTCCAGATCCTCTTGGGAGTCGAAGTGAAGAATCTTTTACATCATGTGCTTTTTCTCCAAAGATAGCTCGGAGGAGTCGGTCTTCAGCCGTCAGTTCAGTTTCACCTTTTGGAGTTACTTTACCGGCCAGAATGTCTCCAGCGAGAACGGTAGCTCCGATTCGAACAATTCCTTGTTCATCCAGATCTTTGAGTTTTGCGGTCGCTACATTTGGAATATCAGAGGTGAGTTCTTCTGGCCCAAGTTTGGTATCTCGCACATCGAGTTCGTATTTTTCAATATGAATAGAGTTGAAGAGACCTTCTCGCACCACTCGGTCAGAAACAATGACCGCATCCTCGAAGTTGTATCCCCCCCATGACATGTAGGCAACTCTAAGATTTCGCCCGATGGCAAGCTCTCCATTTTGAACTGAAGCTCCGTCAATCAGTGTCTCACCAGCTTTTACTTTGTCGCCAGCGAAGACTCGTGGTACTTGATGGGTACAAGTTGACTGATTGGTTCGTTTGAAATAATTGATAGGGAAGGTGTGTTTTTTCCCTGATTTCCCAGCGAAGACGATTTCAGATCCATCAGCCGATTTGATTTCTCCGTCTTCTGGTGCTAGGACCACTTCTTCTTCACAGGTGACTTTTTCCATCCCGGTTCCTACAACTGGCGATTCTGGCTTAAGAAGAGGAACGGCTTGCCGTTGCATGTTCGATCCCATCAGTGCCCGCGTATTATCATCATGTTCGAGGAACGAGATAAGAGAGGTTGAGAGTGAAACAATTTGTTTTGGCGAGATATCAATATGAGTCACTTCTGACAAATGATAACTCCCAGGCTCGAAGTTTTTACGAGCGGAAACTTGTTTGTTTACAAATTGGCCTTTGTCATCAAGGATAGAATTGGCCTGAGCAATACACATAGTTTTTTCAGCTTCAGCCCCATAGTATTGAACGTCTTCGGTGACAAAGCCTCTAACCGGAACGGCTTTGAGATCTTTCATCTTCCCAAGTGTTGCAGCAATTTTGGCATCAATCTCAGTGTCTTTGGCGACGATCACCTTATCTTTTGCATCTTTAATATCTATGTCTGTGACTCTACCAACGGCGGCTTTCCCATCATTTTTAACGATGTGTGAAACCGTTCGGTACGGAGTTTCAATGAATCCCATTTCATTTACTTTGGCGTATGAAGCCAAGTGAAGCACCAGTCCGATATTTGGCCCTTCCGGTGTTGTTACCGGACAAATCCGACCGTAGTGCGAAGGATGCACATCCCGAACTTCAAAGGACGCTCGTTCACGAGAAAGTCCTCCTGGCCCCATGGCAGAGATCCGTCGCTTATGTTCAAGAGAGGCGAGGGGATTAGTCTGATCCATGAACTGAGAGAGTTGTCCTGAAGCAAAGAACTCTCGCATCGCGGCGGTTATTGGTCGCGAATTGATTAATTGTGTTGGCGTGACGTTTTCAAGCTCTACGATCGTCATTCTATCTTTGACGATTCGTTCGGTCCGCATAATTCCAACTCGAAATTTTTGTTGTACCAGTTCACCGACTCCCCGGATCCGTCGATTTGAAAGGTGGTCGATATCGTCATCACAAATTTCTGTTTTATCGTTGTACTGCATGAGTTGCTTGATCATCTCAATGAAGTCCTCGATTCGAAAAATTCGGCCTTCAGCATCGTCTTTCGTTTTCAGGCCAAATCGTTGATTGATTTTGTATCGAGCGATGTTTCCAAGATCGTATTTTTTGTAGTCGAAGAACATACCTTCTAAAAAATTTCTCGCATTTTCTGGAGTGGCAAGATCCCCTGGTCGAATTCTTTTATAAACGCCTTGCCAGGCTTCTTTAGCGGTAGTCGACTCGTCTTTTTCTAGTGTTTTTAGAATTGGATTTTCTTCTTTTTTATCGGTGATATCTTTAAAGATTTTCAAGATTTCGTTGTTATCTTCGTATCCAAAAGCTCGAAGAAACATCGTGACGGGGATTTTCCGTTTTCGATCTACTTTAACCCATAGGAGTCCTTTTTTATCAGTCTCAGCTTCAAGCCAAGCCCCTCGTTTGGGGATCATTTTAGCCGTGTAAGTTCCAGGAAGAGAGGTGCTGGCTCCGTAAAAAATACCAGGACTTCTCACAATTTGAGAGACGATAACTCGTTCGATCCCATTGATAATAAAAGTTCCACGATCGGTTACTCGTGGGACCTGTCCAAAGTAGACATCTTGTTCTTTAATCTCTCCACTTTCGATATTCGTTAGTGATACATGCGCTCGGATAGATGACTCATACGTGAGTCCTTTTCGTTTGCAGTAAGCCATATCATGCTTTGGTTCTTCAATCTCTTGATTGAGGATCTCCAGTCTTAGCTTTTTACCCGTTGCGTCTTCTATAGGATTAATTTCATCTAAAAGTTCTTGAATCCCATCTTTTAAAAACCACTGGTAAGACCGAAGCTGGACTTCGATAAGATTAGGAAAAGGAAAATCAGATCCAATATCCGATGTGTAAAAATGCCGTCCATTGACCACTTTGAGTGGTTTTAGATCAGCAGAGACTTTGGAAGCTTTCTTGGTGACTTTTGGCATGGATTTGGTTGGTTGTTAATAGAATGTTAGAGAGTGGAAGAAGTAGGGAACGGAGCCTATCGGTTCCTTACAAAAAATGAGTTGAGAGACGAGCAAACGCAACTAAGGCGTGCTCGCATCTCAACCCATTAATAACACAAGAATTTCTCGGGTCGGAGAAGACTTTAAACTTATAGTAAACTCTTTTTCGGCGTCAAGGAATTTTTTCTTAAATTTTTGTGATGACTCGCCAGCTCCAAACAAGCGTGATAAGACTAATAAGAAATACACCAAGAGCCTCACCGATCAATACGCCCTTATATCCACCATATTGAGCCCCAAACCACACAAAAGGCATGAGAAAGACCGTTGATTTCAAAAGATTCGTGATGGTAGAATATTTAGCGTATCCAAGATTGTTAAAAGCCGAATTGGACATAAAGATGAGTCCATGAAACACAAAACTAATGCCAATGAAGGTGGCCCAAAAGACAATAATGTCAGCGGCTTCGCCCTCAAGAGAGAACCAGAGTGGGATTTGTTGTCGGCCAAACCAGAGTAGCCCAGCAATAATCAAAACGTAGAGAAGTGTAAACTTAAGGGCATCGGTCATGGTTTGCCTCACACGCTGTTTTTTACCCGCGCCAAAGTTTTGCCCAATGATTGGACCAACGGCACCAGAAAGAGCAAAGAGCATGACGAAGGCGACGGGAATCACCCGACCAATTACGGAGTGCCCAGCAATGACTTCTGGTCCAAATTGAGATAAAATACTGAGGGTAAAAGCGCCACCGATAGGAGTGGCAAGGTTTGTCAGCATAGAGGGTACGGCGATCGCGTTAATGGGTTTCAGACATTTTTTAAAATGGCTCAATGAAAAGTCAGGATTCCAAAAACGGTAAACTCGAGTGACGTAGTATAGACCGATGAACCCGATAGAGAGCCGTGAGAGTAGCGAAGCGTAAGCAGCCCCTTCAAGTCCCCAGCCAAGACCAAAAATTAAGAGTGGATCGAGTACGGCATTAACAATGCCGCCGAGAAGAGTCGTGTACATAGACAATTTAGCATCTCCCAAAGCTCTCAGTACTCCGTTTGCAGCCATCCCAATGGCCATAAAGGGAGCGCCTATTATGACGATTCTTAAGTAGGAAACGGCATACTCGAGAGTGGTGCCAGTAGCGCCTAATTGACTCAGTATCCAAGGCGCGGCTAAGTAGGTAATGAAGCAGAAGGGGAGAATGACGAGTAAAGTGTAGATAAAAACACTGTTCATCTGCTTCTTCGCTAAGTTTTTATCTCCAGCGCCGATTGATTTAGAGAGTAAAGCGACCATGGTTATCATCATTCCGATGGAGAGCGCTATCGTAAAAAATAAAACCGTACCGGCGTATCCCACTGCGGCGGCAAGTTCAATCTCGCCCAGCAAACTGAGGAAATAAATATCAATCAAGTCGACTAAAAATAAAGCCAAGATTCCAACAGAAGCGGTACTCGTCATAACGAGTACATGCTTCATGATAGAACCTTCTGTGAATTTAGCTTTTTTGGATTTAGTCGTTGATTCGGCTTCTTGTTTATATCGGTTAAGGATCATGATTTAAATTTAATTTGGCTGTCTTATCTCTAGGCCTTTATTTCGAAGTCTTTCCAAAATGGCTTTGTACTTTATATCTGAAACTAGGTTTTGGCTCTCGTATGGATCAGCCTGCAGATCAAATAAAAATTCATCTTCATTATCAAGTGAAATGTATTTGTACTGTGTGTCACGGATAGCCCAACCGTTTTTGCTACTTGGGTTACCACGCTTATTTGTGGTCTTGATTTCACTATATGCGTAGTCTCTTAGGTTCTGATTTTCACCTTTTAAAACGGAAGCAAAACTTTTAGCGTTTTCATACTCAGGAAGATCTATCCCGGTTAGCTCCGCTATAGTTGTAAAAAAGTCAGTGGTATTTATGAGTGCCTCGGTGGTGCCAGCACGAAGGCCTGTCCCGCTGACGATCATGGGGACATTTATGCCACCTTGGTAGAGTGAGCCTTTGGCTTTGGTCCGATCAAAGGGAGTTTGAGCGACTTGATTTGGAGTTCCATTGTCCCCAATAAAAATAATGACCGTATTAGCGAGTTCTTCATCAGAGAGACTCTCCAAGAGTCTACCGGTTTCAGTATCCATAGCCTCGATAGCCGCGAGGTAGTACTTGAGCTGGTTTTCTTCGATGTCACTTCCCTCTAGATTTTGGTCACTGATAAGATTTTTAGGGGGGAGGTGAAAAGGCGTATGCGGAGCGGTATGAGCCAGCCAGAGGAACCAAGGAGTTTCTTGGTCATCAATCCAGTCAATGGCTTCATCGGTTAGAGCGCTGGTGATGTATTGGTTATTGGTCTTAGATTCTCCATTGGTGACTTGGGGCCATGAGTAGTAGTTGTTGAGACTGCCTGAAATAAAACCTGAGTAGTGGGGGATGCCCATTTGATTTGGATTTCGCTCGCTGCCGTTTTGATCGCTTGAAAGATGCCATTTGCCGATTACGGCTTGAGCATAATTGTGTGGAGATTTTTGAGTGATGAGTGTTTGAAGTGATGTTTCGGCGAGGCTTATTCCGGTATCATCTTTACCGACGGGGCCCAGAACGCCAGTGTGTATTCCATATTTTCCAGTCAAGATACCGGCTCGGGTAGGGGAGCAGACGGGATTAGACCAGAGGTTTTTAAAAATAAGCCCGTTGGTGGCGAGCTTATTTATGTTTGGCATGTTTGGCTTAAGATATCCGTATTCGTTGTCCCAGGGACTGGCATCTAGACCAAGATCATCAGCGATGATCAGTAGTATATTTGGTGGCGCATCGTTTACCTCTAGATCAGAAAATCCTTGTGGTTCAGAGTGGTCTAGTTGGTAGATGATTTGCGCCATTTCTCCACGAGTCAAATCGTCCGCCGGCTGTATGTTGTCTCTTGGTTGAGCGTTTAATTGTTTGAGCGCATCAATGTAGCCACTGTGCCAGAGCACTCCAGTTTCTACGTTTAAGTCGTAAACCTCACTGACAATTTTTGCGGCCTCGGCATAGTTGATTTTTTGAGCAGGACCAAAAGTTCCGTCTGGATAGCCTTTTACAACGCCAAGACACGAAGCGGATTTGAGATAGGTCCCATACCAGCTGTACCAGTCTACATCACTATAGTTTGGCGTTTGGTTACAGCTGCTTTTTGATAGATTTTTAGATTCAAGTAGTACTTTAAGAAATTCAACCCGATTGATTCCTTGGTCTGGCTGATAAGTACCATCACTGTACCCTTCCACTATTTTTTCAGCTTTGAGGTATCCGATGGCTCGGTGGTAAGGGTTTTGAGTACTAACGTCACTGAAGTGAGGGTTTTGGTGTTGAGTGGTATTTGTGGTTGATTGAGCTGTTTGAGGCGTGGACTCACGAAAATTTGGTCGAAGATTATCGGGGCGTTGAGGACGAGAACCTCTAAGTTGTCCGCCAGGTCGGTTCGCCCCGCCACCAGCAGAGCCAAAACTACTATCGGGTGTGCCCATTAAGCATCGAGATATGTATGGGAAATCTTGAGTGAGAAAATAGCGATATTCTCCATTGGTCTCGACTCCGTTACATTGATCCAAATCACCAGAGTCTGAAACGTATTCAAAATCAGCCGTAAAAGTTCCGTCATAGCTACCACCTGGTCCACTAGACCGGGTTCCACTTTTTAACTGATAGCTTGGTTTGTACGCGTCGCTCAGAGAAACATACATTTTAAATCCATCAGCCGCATAGCCGACGTGAACTAGATCGTCATTTCCAGTTATTTGGTTTAAGAGTCCAGTGGGGATCCCGTGATAGTGATATTCACCAGAGGGCTGTACATGAGCATTGCTATCATCTAGTCCGAGATTTCGAGCTGTCTGGAAGGCTTCATATCGCCAGGCAGAGTCACCTTGGTAGGTTTCAGCCGTTCCTGGTTCAAACTTAACCCCATTGAGGGCTATTCCAGGCTGTCTAACTTCAATCGGTATACCGGTATAGACAGG
>CALIGR010000027.1 GCA_938021445.1 uncultured Candidatus Altimarinota bacterium | reverse complement strand
TTTAGTGGCTATCTCAAATGCCTCAGTGGATGAGAAAATGCTGCAGAACATAGATGAAAAAATTGCAGAAATAGATACAGAAATAAAATTGTTATCTTATCTGAACCCACAAAATTTAAACGAGCAGAAGTTACTTTTTCTTGAGCATCCACAATTTTCACCTCGTTTTGTGTATAGAGACTTAGACCTAGATATAACCCAGCTTCGAAATGAGCTGAAGCGTATTCCGGAAGTAAATCATGAGCTGTTTCCTTTATTTCGTCGAAAGATTGATGAATTAAGCCGAAAACTTGATTTGATTGAGTCTAGGTCAACGACGGATTTTGGAGCGGTTTCAGAAGCGCTCTTCGGGAAAGTAACACGAAATCTTTATCAAGAAGCTTTGAATTTTATTCGCGAGTATCTGCCAAATCTTAAACTAGATGAAAGTGAAATTTTAGACTTTAAAACCTCTCGAGAAGCTTTTCGAAGTTTTTTGGATCAGCACGGTCTAAAGCACTGGAGTATAAAGGTTTTAGATGATGCGGTCGTAGATATACAGGTCACGAAGCGAGACTCAGTCTTACTTAAAAAAGGCGCTGAGTTTAGACAGAATCACTTGAAGGCGTTACTCGCGCATGAGATTGGGACGCATGCGTTTCGACTTGAAAATGGGAAAATGCAGCCCTACCGGCTTCTTGAGAGAGGCACGGCAGGATATCTACGAACGGAAGAGGGCTTAGCGGTCTGGAATCAAAACCAGTTAGGACTTAATTTAGGGATGAAGTTCCTCACTCCGGCTTTACTTGTGGTGGCGGTTTATATGTCGAATCGCATGAACTTCTACGATCTTTATCATTATTTAAAGAGTACGTTTGAGGTTGACGATGACTTAGCTTGGAAGCTCTGTGTCAAAGTCAAAAGAGGACGAGAAAACACCGCCAAAAATTATGGATTTACTAAGGACCTGCTCTATTTCTGCGGTCAGAAAGACATAGAAAAATTTAGCGCTAAAGGCGGGAAAATTTCGGATCTTTATCTTGGGAAAATTACCATAGAAGACTTAAAACTGGTCAAATCCATCGAGGGAATTCGACCAGCTAAATTTTTGCTCTAATTTTAAATGCTGTAAGCTTTATTTGATTTCTATATCTCCACCACTGAGAGGGAAAAACCCGACTTTTCTTTTGGTATTAGTATTTATCCATTCTGGAAGATACAGCACCCATCGAGAGGAGGTTTCACTTTGAGCGTTTTTTGTGATATTGCCCTTAACGAGAAGTGTTGAAGACGTTGAGATAGTTTTAGGGAGTTTAAACTGGATATAAACCAAATCAGAAACGGGAGTTACTTTTGGGCTAATGACCTGACCATTGAGCTCAACCCAGAGCTCCGCAAAGTCAGTATATTGCCCCTTTCCGATCCGGCGTATTTGGATCCCTTTGATATTCATAGAACCTTCTTCTGGCGCTAGATTTAGGCTCAAAAGTGTTTTATTGATGTCTCCTGGGAGGACTGTCTGATTTGTCTGAGAAATCACTTTGAGGTTAAGCAGAGCGTTACTGACGCTTTCGGCTGAAGGCGTTTCGGGAGTGTAGACTAAGAAATTTTCATCTTCGGTTTCTGGTTCAAGCTTGGTTTGTCCAATCGGGAGCGCTTTAATGAGTTGTTGCTCTCGGTTGGACACGTAGTTTGGATCCTCGACTTCAAAGCTTGAAAATTGCCCCTCTCTTTGCATCGCCCGATAGAGCTGATCAAAGACTTCAGCTCGACTTGGATTGTATCCAGGGTTAAATTCGGCGAGTGTTATTTGATAGGGGAGGAGCTGATTATCACTCAAGCCCCGGACATATTTATCAAACCAGTATTGGTCGTTTGTATTTGGAGACTGTGGGATTTCGAAGGCTTCTATGATGAGTTTTCCAATTTCAGCTCTGTTTATATCGTTTCCCGGTCGGAAGCTCCCATCTGGATATCCATCGAGCCAGCCTTTTTGTTTGGCGGTATGAATGTAATCACTGTGCCAAGCTCTTGGGTCAATGTCGTTAAACTGACTATTCTGAAATTTAATAAGGTCTGTTCCAGTCGCCTCAATTAAAATTTTGGCAAATTCAGCCCGGTTGATTTTGGCGTAAGGTTTAAGTGAGCCATCGTCGTTTCCGGCAATGACTTCAGCTTCATTGAGTTTTTCAATACTGGTTTCGGCCCAGTCTGGTATTTGAGCCTGATCAGTGAATTGAGCTTGGATTGGCGATACAGAAAAGAACAGCGCGAGAACCAGAAGACGTAAAATCATGATTTCAATTTTTATTTCTCTAAAAGCTTATTTTAAAGCGGAAAACTCCGCAAATCCTTTTGTGTATTATTAAGTTTTCCTGAAGTTTTTTGAAATAGATTTCTTGCTTTTGCGACAAAAAGTGATTATGTAGATAAGTAAACTATTTTTTAAATCCCTCAAGTAATGAAATTACAAAAATTTAACGTTAAAAATCCAGGCCAAGCGCTAACAGAGTACGCCCTGATTCTAGCCGTTATCGCGATTGCGGT
>CALIGR010000026.1 GCA_938021445.1 uncultured Candidatus Altimarinota bacterium | reverse complement strand
CCAATTTTCATACGCTTCAAAGTAACGCTTAATCAAGCTATCAATTAAAATTTTTGACTGTACGTCTGGCATCGTATCGGTCGAGTCCGCGTCCATAAGCGCTCGAACCTGTTCCACCTCTAGTAAATCTGACTGAGCTGCTATTTTAACCGCCAGGCTTTGCTTGTCTGACTCTGATAGGTTTTTATAAAGATTACCTTCATCCAGAGACTCACTCTCCCTGAGTAACTGTCGAGCTAAATGTTTGGTAAATCTCAAGTACTGAAAGTCTTCTGCGTACTTTACCCACTGATTATATTGAGAAAAAAGATCACCTGGAAGTCGTTTTTTTTGGCGGATCAAATCGGCAAATAATACTTTTTTACTAAATTTCCTCACGCCAGAATGAACTTTGTAATTTTCATCCAGATAAGTACCTAGATCTGAGATCTGGCTTTCTAGCTCTTTTTCGTTTGAGCGGATCACTCCGTGCCAGATTTCAGGATTCGCATCTCCGCTTGATTGATACTTAAAACGTCCCACTTCATCATCCCAAAGGTACGCCGGGTCTTCCAAATCAGTATAAGGAAAAATGCTCGGCCAGAGTGTCTCATTTTTTTCGACAACTGGGATGGGGACCTCTCCAACCAGCACGACGCCGGTAAGTGAAGTCTTATTATCTTGCGCGTAACCAAGCTGATACCACTGAGACAAGCCTTCATAAATATCTAACACGGAGGCGCTTTTGGGCACTGGTACGACAAGTGCCTTTGCTTGAGCGCTTTCTTGAGCGGCTTCTGCATAACGATAAAGTTTGGACTTAAAGCCTCCATCTCGTACTAACTCATCCTGGACTAGAATCACAAAAAAATTGTGAGACTCCTCGCTTCTTGACTGCGCCTTTGAAAGCTCATAAATTGGTAATTCGAATACCTGAAACCCCAATAAAAAAATAAGAGCCACGCTTAATAAACGCCTATTAAAGCCTAAAAACTGACGGGCACTCCGTTCAAAAATCATGAATATTTTAAGTCGGTTTTTTGTGGGAAAAAACACTTCCTAAATTCTAGGTTTTCCTTGGTCTAGAGACAAAAAAGTCACCTGGACAAATTTAGATTTATGGAAAAGTGGGAAAGGGCAAAAAAGAGGTCGGAAAAATTTGCCTCTATTTTCAATTTCCATAGATTGACTCAGCTCTTTTCGCGCGAGTGGTGGAATTGGTAGACACGCTGGTCTTAGGAACCAGTGCCGAAAGGCGTGAAGGTTCGAGTCCTTTCTCGCGCACCAGTAAAAAACCTGAGATCTTTCGATCTGAGGTTTTTTACTTTGGTTACGAAGTAATCAGACTTGAATCGCAAAGGTTCGCCGGTCGCCTCTGAGCTTGCGAAGAGTGCAGACGGTCCAGCGTGGCAACTAAAAGGAGCCTAAGCTGTGTCCTTTCTCGCGCCCCAAAAAAATCTTCTAAGATCTATATAGGCCTCAGAAGATTTTTTTTAAAGCTCAACTTTCTTCACACTTTTGACCAGTTGGCTCCAATCATAAGAAAACTTAAAATTTTCAAAGGTGCGAACGACCGTAGCGAAAAGATCCCAATGACTCCCTAGGTCATACTGAAAGCTATTTCCGGTCTCCGCTTGCGCATTGAAATTTTCAAAGCCTTTTGGAGTAAGACTTTCTGGAAAAATAGGGACAATCCCTTTGGCTATACACATCTTCAATAATGAAGCTTCTGGCTTCCCCGTAAACAGCACTACGTTTATTTTCTCTAACGCTTTTTTATCGAAGTTTGAAGTCTCATAAATCTCTAACTGCCCAGTAAAGTCTGAGGCGATCTTATTTAGAGTAGACAGGCTCTCTGACTTAAGCTCCGCAAAACACTTAATTTCAAACCCCAGGCTTAATAGCCCTTCAAAAACAGACAAATGCGTTTTATCTAAGGCACAAGGTCCAAGATGAAGAATATTAAACTGCTTTTTGGGGACTGGCATTGAGGTGGGACTTAAGAGGGTTGTGGTTGAAGCCAATTGGTTCGACTTCAGTTCGGAATCTATAACATCTAAAATACAATCCATCTGACCATTATACCAAAAAAAAGAGCAAGAGTCTAAACATTTAATTTGCCAAAATGAGGGAAACATTAAGCTTTAGAAAGTTATGGAAATAAAAAAGCCAAATATCGTACTCATAGACGGACATGCTCTTATGTATAGGAGCTACTACGCGGTCCAATTTCGCCCTATGCATGAGGGTGTCCCCCTCAACATTGTCCACGGCTTTTGGTCAACTTTTCTCCAAAGCTTGAGGCATTTTGATCCAGAACGGATCATTGTCACCTTTGATACTCCTGAACCGACCTTCCGACACGTCGCCGATAAAGAGTACAAAGCTCAAAGAGCGGAAACGCCTGATGACTTTTATCCTCAAGTCCCCTACTTAGAGGGTTTGCTTGAGGCTTTTAATATCCCGGTCATAAAAGCGCCTGGCTTTGAGGCCGATGATATCTTAGGCACGCTTGCGGTCGAAGCCGAACAAAAAAAACTAAACACTTATATACTCAGTGGAGACTTAGATTTGTTGCAGCTAATTACCGATAAAATTTATTTGGCTAAATTTGACGGCAAAACCCCCTATATATTCGATCGAGAAGAAACTATTAAAAAACTTGGGGTCCCCCCTGAGCAGGTCATTGACTATAAAGCGATCTGCGGGGATTCGAGCGATAACTACAAAGGCGTTCCAGGGGTTGGCCCAAAAGGCGCCCTCAACTTACTGACGACCCACCAAACACTTGAAGATATTTACGCCGGGATAGACGACCTACCGGAGAAGTTGAAAACAAAGTTCAATGATCATAAAGATCTGGCTTTTCACTGTCAGCACCTCGCTCAAATAAAAACTGATGTCCCCCTTGAGCATAAAATTGAAAAACATTTAGAAAAAGAATTAAATTGGAAAAATGGACTGCAGTATTTAACGGATATAAACTTCAATAGACTTTACAATCAAACAAAAAAAATGAATAATTATATTGATCAAGGATTTAATTTTGATCAAAAAATTAATACAGAAAAAATACCCAAAAATGAGTCAGAAGACTCACAAATGGCACTTTTTTAAAATTCGATTCATCATTTAAGTCTCAAGTGCCTTTATATTTTATATTTTATTGAATACTTTTTTTGTTTCCTCGATTTTTTTTTATAGAGGCCTGACTAAAAGTAACTCAGTAAACACCTGAACTAAGGTGTACAAAAAAACAGAACAATCACTTAAGACCCGAAAAAAACATTTGCACAAACCGCAACAGATCATTAAGTTAATTTGGCTCTGCAGCGGTTTTAAAGCTGCTTTCCCAGTACAATCTACATCCACAGAGCTAGTACTGAAACTTACAAAATATAAATATTCAATTTTTACACGCTTAATAATATGGCTCAACCTAAGACTATTGTAGGACTCGATGTCGGCTCTTCTAAAATCAGAGTGCTCGTCGGGACTGTTGAAGACAAGAAGAGTAATATTAATGTTATTGGTGTTGGGATCTCCCCATCAAACGGTATTCGTCGCGGGATGATTACCGATATTGATGAAGCGGTGTCTAATATCACTGCGGCTCTCGATGATGCGGAACGAATGTCAGGAGAACCAATCCATCGAGTTTTTGTCGGTGTTTCGGGAACGCATGTCGAGACCTATGATTCAAGAGGCGTCATCGCCATCAGTGGACAGAACTCTGAAATCACAGAAGACGATGTTGATCGAGTCCTTGAAGCCGCACAAGCGGTTTCACTGCCTTCTAACCAAGAAATATTAAGAGTCATTCCAAAAAACTTTTCGGTTGATTCCCAGCGGAACGTAAAGTACCCCGTCGGCATGACCGGAATTCGACTCGAAGTTGAAGCGCATATCATTACCGGACAAGTTTCGGCTATTAAAAATTTAGACAAATGTCTTTATCAGACCGGCGTTGATCCGCAAGAATTTATTCCTTCTATCTTAGCCTGTGCCGAGTCGGTCTTGGATCGACGGCAAAAAGAACTAGGCGTGATCTTAGTCGAGGTCGGATCTTCTTGTACGAACATTGCTGTCTACGAGGAAGGCTCCGTCGTTTACTCCAGTGTCATCCCTGTCGGTGGTGAACACGTCACTAATGATCTAGCTATTGGGCTTAAGTGTTCAATAGAGACCGCTGAAAAAGTAAAAATAGAATACGGCACCTGCCTTCCGGATGATGTCAGCGATCGTGAAGAAATCGATCTTTCTCAGATCTCAAAGTCAGACAACCATAGTGTTTCTAAAAAACACACCGCTAAAATTATAGAGGCTCGTTACCATGAAATTTTCATGCTCGTTAAAGATGAGCTAACTCATATCGGACGAGCTGGCATGCTACCCGCTGGAGCCGTGCTCTGTGGGAGTGCCGTAAAAATGCCTGGAACTATCGATCTCGCTCGAGACACGGTAAATCTTCCAGTTCAGATGGGATTCCCAAAAGAATTCGAAGGTATCGTTGATCGTATCGATGATCCTGGTTTCGCGAGCCTTACTGGGCTTGTCCAATTTGGACATCGACACGGAGCTTCTGGCTCTATGTTTGACTTCAAGGTTGGTAAAAACTTCGACGGCATTATGAAATTCATCAAAAACCTACTCCCCAACTAAAAATATACTAACTCGTATTTAAACCATGAAAGACCTACTTCAATCCGCAATGAACCACAACCGTGGAGGCTCATCCCACCAGCCACCGGCCACTCAACCTACCGCGATGGCTCAAGACATCCCGGATGTCGCTCCAGTCGCTAACATCAAAGTTATTGGTGTTGGGGGTGGTGGTTCAAACGCTGTAAACCGAATGGCCAGCTCAGACTTCACCAACGTCGAGTTCATCGCTATCAATACAGACGCCCAAGCGCTCTATCACTCAGACGCTGAGCACAAAATTCATATTGGTCGTGAAGCGACTCGTGGGCTTGGAGCTGGTGCGAATCCTGAGGTTGGAAAACGAGCTGCCGAGGAATCTATGGAAGAAATCAAGTCAGCTCTAAAAGGTTCTGATATGGTGTTTGTTACTTGTGGTCTCGGAGGAGGAACCGGTACCGGAGCCGCTCCAGTCGTAGCGAGTATCGCTCGAGAACTTGGCGCTTTGACGGTCGGTGTAGTCACACGGCCTTTCTCTTTTGAAGGGCAAAGTCGATCTAAAAAAGCGAGTGAAGGATACGATGATTTAAAAGCTAATGTTGATACCCTTATCACTATTCCAAATGATCGAATTTTATCAATCATAGATAGAAAAACACCGCTTACTGATGCTTTCTCTGTAGTAGATGAAGTCCTTCGGCAAGGCGTCCAAGGGATCGCTGACCTGATCACGCTTCACGGACTGATCAATGTGGATTTCGCTGATGTAAAATCAATCATGAAAGAAGCTGGCACCGCCCTTATGGGAATTGGTTACGGGGCTGGTGAAAACCGAGCCATCGAAGCGGCCAAAGCGGCCATTGAGTCTCCCCTACTCGAACAATCAATTCGAGGTGCGCACGGAATTCTATTCAACATTACCGGAGGGAACGACCTCTCCATGTATGAAATTGATGAAGCCGC
>CALIGR010000025.1 GCA_938021445.1 uncultured Candidatus Altimarinota bacterium | reverse complement strand
AGATATATTGAGGAGTTTTTCAAAAAACTGTTTTTCAGATTTTTCACTAAACCCGTACAGAGAAATTTCCTGTTCTCTGACTTGGGTAAATATTGATACATTTAATTTTTCACCTTTTTTACATTCAGCCAAAAGACTTCCAGTCACAAATACTTGGTATCCGACTCCTCCACTCGTCATGAGGGTGAGAAATTTTTCATCAATGTCTAAAACTTCACCGGAAAGATAACTGATCATTTTTTATAAATATTTTTAAGCCAGTAGTTTTTAAAAAAACCAATAGAGAGGGTTGAAAGAAGAAAACCAAAAGTTGGAACGAGTGCGTTGGTAAACGGATTTTGGACTTTTATCACTACGAAAAAAGAAAGGATGACGAGGTAGGTTAGAACCGCGATTGTAATTTTTCGAAAAAGACTAGTTTCCCAAGCTTTATCCACTTCTACTCGGGCATTTCGTTTTTTTATTTTCTGAATTTCTACCTCGATTTTCATAGTAAAATCTTAGTTTAATTTTAACTCTACCGCCACTGAAATGATCCCTTGATCCAGTCGATGAGTCTTTTGGTTTCGCCAAATCGGTCGGATGAGCCAAGAACGACGGTTAGGACTTCGTGTCCATCAACAACTGATAGGTTGATGAAGCACTGACGAGCTAGGTGTGTGTAGCCAGTTTTAACCCCGCGAGAGTTTACAAAGGTGCCGTAGAGTTGGTTTGTGGTTGGCTTTTCGTGCGTAAATTGTCCGTCTATAGAAGTGCCTTTAAATTCTCCCTTTTGGACGGTGGCTCGGAAAAAATCATCCCGAAGGGCAATTTTTGCCATCTGGGCTGCGTCTTTGGCGGAGATGACATTTCCGTAAGCGCCGGGTTCCACTTTTTTACAGAGTTCAGGAACGGCTTCGTCTTCACACGTGTTCCCCTTTCTCCAGAGATCGAGGCCAGATGAGTTGTAAAATTTGGCGGAAGTGAGCCCGAGTCGCTGGGCTTTTTGGTTCATTTTTTCGACAAAAGCTTCTTCGGATCCAGCATCCCAGATGGCCAGCGCCATGGCAGCGTCATTGGCGGAGGGAATCAAAATCGCTTCAAGCATGGTTTTGACGGTAAGGGCCTCTCCAGCAAAGAGGTTTATTTTTACGCCTTCAGCGGTTGTGGCTTGCTGTGAAACCGTAACGACTTCATCCAAGTCGTGGTGTTCTTTGATGACTAAATAAGTCATGATCTTGGTAAGACTCGCCATTGGTTGGGCGCGGTACTCGTTTTGGGCGATGAGTTTTTTTCCAGATTTAAAGTCTTGAGCCCAAACGGCGAGCTCTTTTTCTTGGAGAAAAACCGGTTCTATTTTTTGATCACTTTTATACGGCACTTCGACCGGATCGATGGTCGAAATCACGGCTAACGGACTATGAGTCACGATAGTTTTATCAAAATCCAAATTTGGATTTTCTGAGACAAAAGAAAGCAGAAGCCAATCAATCATTTTCGGAGCCAATAGTACCCAATCACGCCCACTCGGCTAGCAGACTTTTAAACTCTTTATTTTTCTTAAGTGGTTCAAAGTCTTCTTCTAAACCTTTGTACTCTCGCCAGGCAGAAGAAAGATTGAAAGCATTTCGAAGGCTTTCAATGGCTTCTTCGATGTTCTCTTCTCCCATTTGAGCCAGGGCTCTTGCTTTTGCGTAGTAGGCCGAAGAGCTATCAGTATCAACTTCAAGGACTTGGTTTGCGAGCTCAAGCGCTTGGGCGAACATTTCCAGTCGAATGTAGGTGTTTGACTTCATGATCATAGCGTCGCTATTTTCAGGATCGAGTTCTCGGATTTCTTCTAAAATATCTAATTTTTTGGCATCATCTCGTTCTCGATTAGCCTGGACCCAGAGGCTGTTAAGCTGTTGCAGTCTTTCGAGTTCTTCTTGTTGCTGTAAAATTTCTTCTCCTTTTTTGGTTAGATCGGCTTCGATTTTGTGCATTCGGTCTTGGAATCCCAGCAGCATTCGGTCGATTTGTTCTTGAACTTTTTCGTTGGCTGAGTTTTTAAGATCTCGGATCGTTCTCCATCCAGAGAGGGCTAAGAGAGCCGCTCCAATCGTGATGAGATAGAAAAAATAAGTCATCGTGTTTACGGTATAACTTGAAGCTCGGTCCATCATAGACAGCTCTCGGTCGGCGAATTCTTGATAGAGATCTCGTTTGGTTTCCTCTAAATCTTTTCTCAGATTTCTCGCTTCATAGAGTAAAAAATACTCGGTATATCCAGAGGCTTCTTTTGGAGGATTTTTTATAACCAGCTCGTCATTAACGGTGATGTTTGGCAGAGCCGGCTCTACTACTTCACGCTCATCGAGCTGAGCTTGGGCTGAAGCAGAAATGAAAGCCAGAAAAAGGACATATAAGTATTTCATCGATCGGCAATCTAACACGAGTGAAAGCTTTTGCCAAAATAAATCAGATTAATAGATTTAAGTGGTAACCTTTTAAATATTTTAACGATGGATGTAGGCACTCATTTTTGGAGAAACGGAAAACAGATTCCGGTGTCGGAAGGAAAAATTTCGGTGATTAATCATGCTCTTCACTATGGAAGTGGCGTATTTGAAGGGATTCGGTTTTATGAGACCGATACGACTCCAGCCGTTTTTCGTTTGAAAGAACACATGGAAAGACTTCACTATTCAGCGAGTTTTTTAGAGCTTAAAATACCGCACTCAGTTGATGCATTATGTGAAGCCAACTTAGAGCTTATAAGAACTAATAAATTTACGTCAGGATACATTCGTCCAGTGGCATTTTTTGGAGAAAAAAAAATGGGACTTAATCCTCACGGAGCTGATATCGAAACCGTTATTGCGGCCTGGCCTTGGGGGAAATACTTATCAGATGATCCGATCACGGTTGGGACGTCGCCTTGGATACGGATTCACCCAAAATCACTTCAGCCTGATGCGAAGATAAATGGTCACTACGTAAACTCGATTATGTCGTCTCAATGGGCGCAGAATAACAAATATGAAGAAGCACTACTGCTTGATTACGAAGGGAATATTTCAGAAGGCCCGGGGGAAAATCTGTTTATCATCAAAAATGGGCAGCTTTTTACCCCGCAGCTCGGGACGATTCTTAACGGAATTACTCGGGCAACTATCATGGAGTTAGCCGAAAAAGAGCTTGGGATTTCTACAACTGAAAAAGTCTTAAAACCAGAAGACTTACTCAACGCTGATGAAGCGTTCTTTACGGGGACGGCAGCGGAAGTAACGATCATTAAATCTATAGACGGAAGTCAGATTGGGACTCAAGAAAATATGATTTCAAATAAACTTAAAGACCTCTACCAAGATGTCGTTAGTGGTAGAGTGGATAAGTACAAACACTGGCTGAGTTATTGTTAAAAACTCTAGAATATCGTGTAAATAAACGGGGCGAGGGCAGATCCTTGGGTAAAGACGATCAGAAGACCGAGTAGCATCAAGATGATGATGAGCGGAGCGAGCCAAAGCTTTTTTCGCTCAACCATGAACTTGAATAAATCTATGACGGTTTTTCTTTTTCCCATGTGGTATTGATTATCGTCCTAAACTTAGACACGGAATTTGCGGATGCAACAATTTTTGCTAGCCTATCTTAGAAATAATCAGAAAAAACCCATGACTCTAAATCATCGTTCACACGTCGTCACAGAAGGTCCTGCACGAGCCCCAAATCGCGCGATGCTTCGAGCGGTGGGAATGAAAGATGAGGATTTTGGAAAACCAATTATCGGTATTGCAAGTGGGTGGAGTGAAACGACTCCGTGCAACGCACACCTTAATCGCCTTGGAGAACACGTACACACAGGCGTCCTTGAGGCCGGTGGATTTCCTCAGACGTTTGGATATCCAACGGCCTCAGACGGGATCGGGATGGGGCATGAGGGGATGCGTTTTTCATTACCCTCAAGAGAATTGATTGCGGATTGTCTGGATATGATGACAAACGGTTCGCGTTTTGATGGGATTGTAGGCATTGGTGGGTGTGATAAAAATATGCCAGGGAATTTAATGGCTTTTGGTCGTTTGGATGTGCCCGCAATTTTTCTCTATGGAGGAACGATTTTACCTGGGAAACATAAAAATGAAGATATTGATATTGTTTCTATTTTTGAAGCGGTCGGGAAATACCAGTGTGGCTTGATTGATGAAGAAGAGCTAAGTCAGGTTGAGCAAAAATCAATTCCCACTCACGGCTCTTGTGGAGGTATGTATACGGCCAATACGATGGCTTCGTGCATCGAAGCGATGGGGATGAGTATTACCAATTCGTCCTCGATTCCAGGCGTTACCTCTGCGAAAGACAGTGACTCAAGAAGAGTTGGGAAAGCGATTTATAAAGCGATTGAGCTCGGGCTTAATTCGCGGAAAATTATGACGAAAGACGCTTTTGAAAACGGAATTGTTACCGCTCTTGCGTTGGGAGGATCTACAAATTTAGTTTTACATTTATTAGCAACGGCTCATGAAACTGGTATAAATCTGACACTGGAAGACTTTAATAGACTGGGAGCGAAAGTGCCGCATATTGCCGATCTTAAACCTGGTGGAAAGTACGTGATGGAAGACCTGTATCATGTAGGAGGGGTGCCAGCTTTGATGAAAGTTTTACTTAAAGAAGGCTTACTACATGCTGAGGCTTTGACGGTGACCGGAAAAACGATCGCTGAAAATCTAGACGAATGTGCTGATCTGAGTGAAGGACAAAAAATTGTGGTTAATTTTAATACCCCGCTTAAAGCGACTGCGCCGATAAAAGTACTGAGAGGAAACTTAGCACCAGGAGGATCAGTGCTGAAAACTTCAGGCTTAAAAGTGACCGATATCACTGGGCCGGCAAAAGTATTTGAGTGTGAGGAAGATTGTTTCGCTGCGGTTGAGCAAAAAGAAATTAAGGCTGGTGATGTCGTGGTCATAAGAAATGAAGGACCAAAAGGCGGTCCTGGGATGCGAGAAATGCTTTCGGTAACAGCGGCTCTTTGCGGGCAGGGACTTGGAGAAAGTGTGGGACTTCTTACTGATGGACGGTTTAGTGGAGGGACCCATGGGCTTGTCGTTGGACATGTGGCTCCAGAGGCGGCTCTCGGGGGACCGATATCAGCCGTACAGGATGGAGACATTATCACCATTTCAGAAAAGAATGCGGAGCTCTCGGTGAACTTAAGTGATGATGAAATTAGTGCACGAATAGCCGAATACAAAAATCCGACTGATAACTACCACTCTGGATTTATTGGGAAATATCGAAAACTGGTGAAATCAGCTGAAATCGGTGCAGTAACGAGTGAGTTTAATCAAAACCCAAGTTAAGCATGAAGACGATTGGACTCGTGGGAGGTATGGCTTGGGTTTCAACTCTGGACTATTACCGTCGTATTAATCAAAAAATTTCCAAGCAGCTTGGAGCACATCATTCGGCAAAAATTATTCTCAATAGTGTTGATTACCAAGACTTCAAGCAATTTGGGTATGACAACTGGTCAAAGAGCGCGGAGGTCTTAAGAGCCGAGATTTATAAGCTTGAAAGTTGCCCAGTAAACTGCATATTGCTTTGTAACAATACTCAGCATAAAGCTTTTGACTCTGCTGATCCCGCTATTCTTACCAAAAAACCATTTCTTCATATTGTTGATTGTGTTGGTGCGGAAATTAAGCAGCAGGGATTTCGGAAAGTTTTCTTACTTGGGACAAAATTTACAATGGAAGATGATTTTTTTAAAGAAAAGCTGATTCACGATTTTGGAATTGAGGTCGTGGTGCCAACTCTTGAGGAGCGTGATAAGATACAAAGTATTGCTGAATCAGAGCTGTCTCAGGAGGTTATAAATCTTGATTCTGAGGTCTGGATTAACGGTTTAATAGCAAAATCAGGCTGTGAAGCGGTTGTCTTGGCTTGTACGGAACTTCCTATGATTGTAAGCCGTGAGCACTGCTCAATGCCTATCATTGATTCGGTAGAAGTGCACTGTGACGCGGCCGTTAATTTTGCTTTGAGCTAAAACTACTCATCCCCTTTCTTGTACTCTTTGTACTTAGAAGTCCAGTAGTGGACGTAAGGCGTGTGTGAATCGTTGTGGTAGATTTCACGTTTCCATCGACTCTCCATTCCGGTCATTATGCTACCGGTCTGGTATTGATGAACTAGAACCGTGTTTCTATTTTTAGTTCCAAAAAAGAAAACCATTACTTTACTCCCACGAACAACGGTTCGAATCAGAATTGGATGTCCGGTGTCATTTTTAAATTTGTAATCAAGTCCCGGGCTCCACACAGCAGTGTCTAAACCCTGAAGTGGGCCGTAGTGGTAGACGGCAAAAGAGTGCTCGCGACGAGCAATTTCAGGGAGTCCAGCAAATAGCGCAGCTCGTCTCATAGTAGTTGAGCTTTGACAGATACCACCACCTAAACCTGTAACACTTTCCCCACCAAGGATAACTTTAGTTTCTTTATATTCTTTTTCAGTGATCCAACCGAGCGGTCTTAAAAATGAAAAAATTTCACCATTTTCAACAATCATATCGTCGAATTTTTGGAGAGAGGTATCAATATTATACACTCGATCATCGGTAGAATTCCCATAATCAGTCACTCCGACTGAGAGCAAGGTTGTGATGCCTCGTTCCCTCATTTCTGTATTGAGAACTTCATGCTGAACTTTTGCCAGCAAGTCTGGCGCGAGACTCCCGTATCGTCCTAAATGTGGGTCATTTTGGATGGTTTCAAAAACGCTTTCTGGGATTTGATGTGGCCCGGTTAGCTCAGCTTCAGTAAATTGGGGTTCTTCTACAACTGGTTCAACTACTTCTGTTAGCTGACTTTCTAGAACGGGTGGAGTCTTAGTCGGCGTATAGTCTTCAAGTCTTAGCGCTTTTCTTTTTGGAGTCGCAACGGCTTCTGTTTCGGTAGTGGTTGGCAGTAAGTCTTGAAAAATAGGACTGACGGAAGGCTTATTTGGATTAATAGTGTCTTCAGTTTTAACTGGGGCTGCGTTAATAGGAGTGTTAAACGGAGCGGTGATTTTTCGCTGAGTAAAAGGACTTTTAACGTCTTCAAGCTCAGTTATTACATTGAAAACTGGTTTTTCTGGAACGTAGTCAGGTAGAGGGTTGTAGTTGTTTCGAAGACTGTCCAGTCGGGATTGAATGTTGTACGCCTCAACTGGAACGCTTGAGAAACAAACCATAACCGTAAGCCATATCGTAAATAACCTCATCGAGACGATCTTAAGTATTGAGTTCAAAAAGCAAAAACAAGAATATTGACTTCATGCTCAGTTCGGTTTTTATAAATAAAAAAACCACTTTTAGAATAAAAGTGATTGTGGAGAAAAAAGTGGAGCCACCTGCCGGAGTCGAACCGGCGACCTACGGGTTACAAATCCGTTGCTCTACCAGCTGAGCTAAGGTGGCGGATAGTAAAAAGAAATGTTGGTGGAGCCTAACGGAGTCGAACCGTTGACCTCCTGCGTGCAAGGCAGGCGCTCTAGCCAGCTGAGCTAAGGCCCCAATAAAAAATTTCTTTTGTCTGACTCTAAAGAGAGAATCAGTGATGCAGTTTGTTTTTACTTATACTCCTGGTAGGAATGGCCCAAATATACCGGCTAAGAATGGCTGAAGCGTTCCAGTCATCCACATAAACGAGGTAATGATCATGAGTAATCCAATGACTTTGAGAAAGTTATAGGTGCCTCCTGTTCCAAGTATTCGCTCGGCGAAATCAAATGAACCTGTGAAGTCTACAACTGGTCTTGTGTAGAGAATTAAACCAAATCCGCAGGCGATCAAAATAAGAGAAATAAGCATCGCCTTAAATACTACCAGAATTAATTGTAAAATGCTAAAGAGCCGGATGATCTTAAAAAGCCCGCTGTTTTTGTCAAAAATATTTGAGAAAACACTCTATTTAAGGTAGAATAAACAGATCATATGAAAAAGATTTTTTTATTCAGTTTGATAATTTTGACACTTGGAGTGGCTTTTGTGCCTTTTGTAGAGGCGGAAAACGATAAGCTCCCACTTTTTGGAAATACAAATGAGGCAGGAGAGGCGGTTGCGGGATATGATGACGCTTTGGTTGGAAATAGAATTACTCAAAGTATTGAAAGTGGAGACAACGCTTTTAGAAATACAATTCGAGGGATTTTTGTAGAGACGGTTTGTAAAAGTGAGAGTGGTGCTGAAGCTCAGTGTGAAGATGTTGGCGCAAGAGTGGTAGATGTAAAACCGACAGATTTTATCGTTACCTTTAATATTATTATCGGAGCGATCGGAATCTTGATGTTGGTTTTTCTTGGCGTGCGAATTATCTTTTCAGACGGAGACGAAGAAAAACTTACCTCAGCGCGTAAGACTTTTGGTCTTATTGTTGTAGGGTTAATTCTTGTTTCACTAGCGCAATACATTGCTTTTGCTGTCTTAGATCCGCTTTATGGAGACCCACTTAATGCCGAGACTGGTCAAGTCCAATCTACGGTGTATGAAAAAGTGAAAGTTGCCATTCGGGCTATTGAGCTCTTTGTGGGACTTATTTTCCTTATTGGCCTAACGATTAGTGGATATCGTCTGATTATTAGTCAGGGAGAAGAAGAACGGGTTAACAGTGAAAAGCAGTTTGTTAAGAATTTTATCCTTGGACTTATAATGATTTTGTTTGCGGAGTCATTGATCCGGCTTTATGCCGGGATGGGAGGTTATGGGGTTGGATCAGGAAGTGCGGGCGATACGGTAGCGAGAATTGGGATTATTGAGATCGTTGGATTTATAAACTTCTTGCTCACATTTGCCGGAATTGCCGCGTTTGTGATGATGATTTTGGCTATTTTCTACCTCCTTATCAGTCTTGGGGATGAAGACCGAGTCGGACGAGCTAAAAATATTATTATCAATTGTTTGATTGGGATATTTATCTGTGTGAGTGCTTATGCGATCGTCAGATTTTTAATTCCATCTTGTGATAAGTCACCAACGGCTTCTTATTGCCAACAAGCAAATACGAGTGTCACGAGCCACATTAAACTCCTTAAATCGTCATGAAAAATCTAGCAAAACTGATTTTCGGTAGTTTTCTTTCGCTCGTTTTAGTGGCTGGAGTAGAGGCTCAAAATCTGAACGCTCCGCCTCTAAATGATTTTTTTAAAGAAGATGGAGAGCTTTATAAAGTATTGGAAAAAGAAGGAGAAGGTACGGGCAGAATTTTAAAGGACTACACAACTTCTGTTTCGGATGAGGACAAGCTACTGGATGGTGGGCGAGAGGTACAGACGGGGGCGACAGTCGTGCGGTCTATCATCAAGCGTGTGATTGATATTATAAAATTAATCCTGATTCCAATTGCGATCCTGCTTATCATGTGGGGCGGCCTTATGCTTATGTTTAAACGAAAAGATGAGGAAGAGTATAAAAAGCGGGTCCGACAGCTTACCTGGACGGGGGTTGGCTTTCTATTGATATTCTTAAGCGTGACGCTTGTAGATGGAATCTTATTTGGTCGAACTGGTGGGATCACTTCATCAACAGATGCGATTGACAATGCGGCTAAAATTGCAGGAATCGAGCTCTTTGGTCTCTATAAGTTTATTATTAGCTTTGCGGTTGTGATCGCCGTGGCCTATGTGGTTTATACTGGGTTTAAACTGATCATTACCTCTGAGTCAGAAGAGGCTCGTGGTAACGCTGTTAAGTCTCTACTTTATATAGTGCTAGGGGTTGCGGTTTTGATGCTCGCTCCAGTTATTGTTAAGGCTTTATTTGGTCTAGATATAAATGAAGGTGGGAAAGTGCTACCAAGCTTTGGTTCAGATGATAGCTTTAGCCTTGAGTCACAAGTTGGTGGTATCATTGGCTTGATCATACAAGGGATAAACTATCTACTTGGCTTTGTTGGAATATTAGCCTTATTGGCCATTGTTTATGCGGGGACACTCATGATTCTTGGATTTGGTGATGATGAACGGGTCAGCAAAGGAAAGAGCATTATCCTATACGCTATACTGGCCATGATCTTGGCTTCTTCTATTTGGATAATCGTCAAATTCTTGATATTTGCCTTTATCTAGATTTAAAAAAATCATCAAAAAAAACTTGGTAATACTGGCTTGATTGCTAGTATTTTTTTAAATAATTTACTTTTTAGTAAAAAATGAGTAAACATAATATTTTCGATATCGACCAAACACCGCCTTTTATGGCTTTTCGGGTTTTGCGAGACGTTGCGAGACAAAATGTTGGAGAATCTGCGGTACTAGATCTTTCTCAAGGAGAACCTGGTTATGGATTTGCTCCTTCGGCGAGAGCTCGACGTTTTTTTGCTTTTCTTATGCAGTTAGACGCTGAGCTTAATAATCATTTTAACGAGCGCCCACTTTTCGCCTATCGGCATGAAAGTGAGCTTGAGACCATAGAGAAAGAAGTAAGAGATTTAGCTTTTAACACTTACCAAAAACCTATCGCAGAAGAAGTCTGTAAAGATTGGGATATCTTTTTTGCAGAACTGGTCAAAATCACTCAATCTCAAAATTTAAATTACGGTCGCTTTGAAGTCTTATATGAACTTTTTAAATACGCTAATTTGTCGGGGGGGCGTTACCCACAACCCCATGGGAATGACTTACTAGCAGCGGTTAGTGCTGATGAGTACTCCAAAAGTCTAGACCTTGAGGTGAAGCATGATGAACTCATACAAGTTCTAGGAGCCTCTCATGGGATTGGTACGGTCTTTAAAGCTTTGGGGAAAGAAGCTATTAGCTATTTGAGTGCGGGAGACCACGTGCTTATGACATCGCCTGTTTACGCTCCGTATAACTTACTCTTTGAGCAGAGAGGGGTGAAGGTTCATTCTTTGCCAATTGATCCTCAAACAGGGTATTTTGATCCAGCGTTAATTGAAGGTTTTAAAAACCAAAAAGAAAGACTGAAATGTATCGTGTTGATTGATCCTAATAATCCAACGGGGTTTGCCGGAAGCGATTCGTTTTTAGAAGCGATTGCGGATATAGCTGAAGCTCATAATGCTCTTATCGTGACGGACGAAGTTTACCGTCGTTTTTTTCGTGGGAAGAAAAGTATTTTGAGTCACCCTAAAGCTCGGAAAAGAACCATCATGATCGATTCGCTTTCGAAAATTGAGCGGGCAACAGGGCTGCGGGTTGGAGATATTTATATTTCAAAATCAGCGAACCGATTTATTTCTGAAAATATCTTAGGCAGCTACCTAGCTGATTACACTGATATTTTTGAGCTTATGAGATTAGCGAAAAGTCCCAGTGGGAAAAATATTGGTTTGTTTCAACACATAACGGGGATTCCTGGTCCGTCTGTAGGATTGGCCTTAGCTGAGCTTATTTTAGGGCGAGATGAACGAGAGAAGACGACCGATTTGATGATCGAAAAAATGCATGCCTTTTATGATACGCTTGGCTTGGACTACAATCATAATCTTTATTACGGCATGTTTAGTTTTCGAGACATAGAAAGCGAAGCCGTTTCTCGGCTTTCTATCTATGAAAAATTGGAGCGAATTGCCCGATCGGGAGTCGTCTTGATGCCGGCTAACTTATTTTTTGCGCCGAGTGATCGAGAGCATTATGACCGGAGTCATATGGTTCGAGTTTCGCTGCCAAACTTAAGTCTAGAAAACACCAAAAAAGCGGCTCAAGTAATCAGAGACGAACTTCAGTAGATATACAATAAAAAGAGCTTCAGACTCTGAAGCCCTTTTCAGGTGTGTACTTATCAGTCAGTTACTTTTTTTTTTTTAGTAATGACGTGTGTATGGGTAGTAAGGGGTGGTACTTCTGTAAGTGTGCTGAGAAGTCATGTATCGATTATGATTTTGGTTTGAGTAGCCATAACTTCGAGTTCTGTACATAGGGTGAGAATATTTTTGGACAAATCTATTGTTGTATGCGCTGTTGTTGTATGAAGGTTGGTAGTATGAGGTTCGAATGACTGGCCGTCGATAGCTACTGTAGTGTGTAGTTGGGGTGGTGTAGTTCCAATTAGAGTGATAGGTATTGTGGTAGCTATTATTTTGGTAAGAATTATGAGCTTGTGACTCTGGGGCCATAAAAATCACCAAACTGAGGCATGTGAAAACGAAGGAAGTCACTTTCATGATGAGGGGAGTTTAAGAATAAAAAAGAACTTTCAGGTTATATTATTTACTAATTTTCCTACTTTTACAAGCCTTCGAAATATTCCGTATTTTTGAGCTTCTTGATTGGCTAAATTTCTATCTTTTTTATAGGATCTCTATAGATGTCTTTTAGCTTTAAACATTTTTTCAGGTTACTTTTAAAAGTTGTTTTGTGCTTAATTCCGGTTTTATTTTTGGTGGCTCATTTTTTGTTTTTGCCTAAAAATAGTTCTTTTGAAACGCTTCAGGAATCAGTCAGTTTTGTAGAAGATTTTCGATTAACTTATAAAGATAGAGTGCTTTATGGGGTTGATACTGGAGCCATAGAAAAGAGCCCTGTTTTGTTTATCCATGGATCACCGGGAAGGTGGGATGGCTGGGAGGA
>CALIGR010000024.1 GCA_938021445.1 uncultured Candidatus Altimarinota bacterium | reverse complement strand
ATAAAAACAAAAGCGGCCGGTAATACCGGCCGCTATAATTTAAAAATAAAATTTAATTAAACCTTCTTCAACTCAAGACGATGAGCGCCTGTATTAACGGCTGTAACCGTCCCAGTCATAATTTCTCCTTCTTTGATTTTCCCTGTAAGTTCAGATCCAGTACTCGCCTCAAACTGATCGAGGGAGAAGAGCGCTTGTACATCTGACTCAACTTCAATAAAGACACCGTTGTCATTCCATCGAGTCACTTTCCCTGATACTTCCTGACCATCACTGTATTTCTCTGTGTTTTTGATCCATGGATCTTCCGAAAGTTGCTTGATAGAGAAAGAAAGTTTGTCTCCGTCTTTTCCAATAATCATAACCTCGATCTTATCTCCAATGTTATAATTTCGTCCTGGATCAGATACGTGACCCCATTCGATTTCCGAAACATGAACCAGTCCTTCCACACCACCAAAGGTGACAAAGAGACCAAACTTCACAATCCCAGAAACAACCCCTTCTACGACATCACCAATCTGGATGTTTTTGAGCGTTTCGCCCATCTGGCTTTGATGCGCTAGTTTTTCTGAAATAATAATTTTCCCTTGCTCTCGATCTACATTAAGCACTCGAACGGCAAAGTCTTTCCCCATATGGCTTTGAAGCTTTTTAAGGATTTCTCCACTATCAGCCCCTTCTACACGTGGGTAGTTCATCGGCATAAGCTGAGAAACTGGAAGGAACGCTTTAAGCCCTTTGTACTTAGCCATAAGTCCTCCTTTATTCGCTTCATCGATTTTAACTTTGATGATTCGTTCGTCTTCAAAGATCGTATTGAGCTCAGCCCAAGCCGTATCTTGTGAAGCTCTTCGAAGTGAAAGCATAACCAGTCCCTCATCATTTTCTGGATCGATAACCGTCGCTTCGATTTCCGTTCCCGCGTCCATCGCTTCGTCTTCCATTCCGTAGCCTGTCGCTTCTCGTTTCGTGATCACTCCGGTCGCTCCACCAGAAAGTTCCATCAAAATACGAGCCGGACTCGCATCGATAACCGTTCCTTTAATTGATTGCCCTAGTTTGAATACCACTAAAGCGCTATCATCCTTCGATAATAGGTTTTCCATAATTTTAGACATGTTGTTTTACGACGTGAAATTAATAATTTTTACAGCTTTGTTTGAATCTCAAAATTCACGTCAGACTTTCAAGCCAAATTCAAAGCTGAAAGATGATATTTTCAAACTATAAAAAGTCAAAAAATAAAAGTCTCAATTAATCTTGTGCATCGTCAGTCTGTAAGCGTAAAATTTAGTCGAAAAACACATGCATTATTTATCTCGTTTCACTTGGCTAGTAGAGCTCGAAAGGCAGGCTGAAATTCGTCAGCATCAAGATGAGATTTCCAGACTTAGCGCTCAAGAACGAAAAGCCCTAGGCCGCTGTGAATATGAGCTAAAAGGACATAAAGCCGACAACGTCTTTCACTATACCGTTGTTAAGTTTAATAAATTTGGCGAGAAAGCCTTTAATGCCAAATTCACCACTGGAGACCTCGTTTTGGTCAGCAAGGGTAACCCCAATGACAGTGATCTAAGCGGGACCGTACTAGAAGTAAATCGATTTATGATAAAAGTCGCTTTTGAAGCTAAAGTCCCAAAATGGGTCTTTAGTGGCAATATCCGTCTTGATCTTTATGCCAACGACATCACCTTTCAGCGAATGCTGAATAATTTGAAGTCCTTCATCTACCAAAAACATCCCTTAAAAGAACTGATTCTCGGCGAACGAAAACCTTTTATCACCAAACCCGTAGACATTGATCCTTTCAATGAAAACTTAAACTCTTCACAGCTATCAGCTGTCTCTCAGTCCCTTGGGACTCGTGATATTTTCTTGATCCATGGTCCCCCAGGCACCGGAAAAACAACAACTCTCGCTGAAGCCATCTACCAAGCCACACTCCGAGGCAAAAAAGTCTTAGTCACCGCCGAATCAAACATCGCCGCTGACAACATTTTATCCAAACTCGATCAATACCCCGCTCTCGATATTGTCCGAGTCGGCCATCCTGCTCGCATCATCAAAGGCCTGGAGAAGTACTCGCTCTTTCATCAGTTTCAAGAACATCCGAAGTCGATAGAAATCAAAATATGCAAAGACCAAATGCTGTACCATCGGCACAAGCAAAAAAAACACCAAAAACCTCTTTCAAATATCCGAAGAGGACTCAAGGAACATGAGATACAAAGCTTAGCCCGAAAAGGAAAAAGCAACCGAGGAATCAACCGAAAAACGATCCAGTCAATGTATGAATGGCTCAAGATGAATAAAAAAGTAGAACAGTCACAAAGCGAGCTTCGTGATCTAGAGGAAGAAGTCTTCCAGGAAATCATCAGCGCCGCACAAGTGGTTGTCTGTACCAACTCAACCGCCGCCAGCCATCTGATGGAAAAACACTATTTTGATCTCAGTGTTATTGATGAAGGGAGTCAGCAGATCGAGCCTTCAACGCTTATCCCGCTCCTTAAGAGTCGAAGAGCCATTATCGCGGGAGACGATCAGCAGCTACCTCCCACTATTCTTTCTCAAAAAGCGCAACCGCTTAGCTTTAGCTTCTTCGAACGCTTTAAAAAAGCACACTCAGAAAACTGCGTAATGCTCGATATTCAGTACCGGATGAATGACCAAATTTTAAAATTCCCAAGATTTAAATTTTACAATAATCAGCTCCAATCCGCCCCATCCGTTTCTCACCACTCACTTCAAGAACTCTTAAAAACAAAGCCATCTGAATCTTATCTTGATTCTCATGAGGCTGTAAGTTTTCTAGACACTAGTAAAATCAATGACGAAACCAGTATCGAAATACGAGGTAAAAAACACACTTCCTACGAAAACGAGTACGAAGCCGAAACTACCCTTGAAATCATAAAGTCATTGCTCAAGCACGGCCTTAAGCAAAAACAGCTTGGCATCATTAGTCCCTATCAAGGACAAGTCAGGCGACTTAGAAAACAACTTGAAGAAGATCGAGAACCAATTGAAGACATTGAGGTAAACTCAATAGACGGGTTTCAAGGTCGCGAAAAAGAAGTGATTATCCTTTCTCTTGTTCGAGCGAATGAAGACGGTCAGATCGGATTTTCAAGCGATCTAAGAAGGCTTAATGTCGCCATTACCCGTGCCCGACGAAAACTGATCATCATCGGCCATGGGTCGACCCTCAAACATCACCCGGTTTATGCCGAGTGGCTGGAATCGATTTAAAGAATAAATCAAAAAATTGACAATACGACGATTATTACTAATAATTCCATATGAGCCACGTAAAAACAGAAGCGTGACCTCAATATTTCACACACGAAGCACGGACTCACGTGTTAAACTCTGGAAATAAACTTTCAGAGTTTTTTTAATTCCAGAATTTAAACGGTTTTGAGAAACGCCAACGCTCATCGAGCCTGACTTTCTTTTTTCGTCACATAAGTGTTATTGAGATCACACCACTGTTTTCAAAGAGCTAAGTCGTAAAGCGAATATACAAAACATTCTCAAATAAGTCAAATAGATATAAACTTAAAACATAAATATATAGATTTATTCTTCTAATAGACTCAAATAAAAGTGTTAATAAGTATTTGACAACACTGAGAAAAAAATGATAAAATCCCAGGCGATCATGAACCAAATAAACAAAGTACTTTCAGACTTAGATTTAAGTGAAACCGAAATCATAACCTACTTAGATCTACTAAAGCTCGGAAAAACTACCTCCACCGTCTTAGCAAAGCGCTCAAGACTCAATCGCTCCACCGCTCGATACACCCTCGATCAACTTGTAAAGCGTCGACTCGCCGTCGTAGAACAAAAGAACCATGTCTTTTACTTCACCGCAGAACATCCACAAAAAATAATCTACCTTATTGATGAAAAGCGAGAAGAACTCGATGAAAAAGAAAGGCGCGCTCAAAACATAATCCGTAATCTCGAAAAAATCATGAACCCTCACACAGTGCTTCCCAAAGTGCAATTTTTTGAAGGAAAAGAAGGGCTCACTCGGCTTTATGACGCTATTTTAGAGCTGGAAAAGCCAATTGATAGCTTTGAGGATAAAGGCGAAATGGAAAAATTCATCCCAGAGTATGTAAAGAAATTCATCGCGACCCGAAAAGATAAGCAAATCACCAACCGAGTCATCTGCCCAGGCAGCAATACTCTCAACAAAAAACAAGCTTCTGAGTTACGAGAAACTCGATTCATCCAAGAAAAACAATTTCCTTTCACCGGGGACATAAAAATCTGTGGCGACTTAGTTTCCATTTTTTCCTTTAGTGACCAAAGCCCGGTTGGAATAGGGATAAAGCATCAAGAAATTGCTGACAATTTTCGAATTCTCTTTGAGCTTTCTTGGAAGCATTTAAGCCGCCAATAACGGATTTTCCAAGGCTTCTACCGATTCACGTACTTTTCCAGTTCGATCTAAAGAA
>CALIGR010000023.1 GCA_938021445.1 uncultured Candidatus Altimarinota bacterium | reverse complement strand
GTAAATCTAGATGATGATCGGTTTATGGAAGCCAATTTCTTATACGAGAAAGTAATTAGGATTGTAACGGCCGAAAGAACTGGCTTGTTTCGCGACATTTCTACGGTACTGGCAGACGAAAATTTAAATGTTGTTAGTTCTGGTTTTGAGTACAATGACACACGAGAAAGTGCCACTTGGAATATTGGGGTAGAAGTGACCAATGAAGACGAGCTCGCGGCCGTGCTTCGTAAGATTAAGAAAATTCCAAATGTGATGGAGGTCGGTTTGGCTTAGGTTTTACTTGATCATGAGTGTTCGGTTTTGAAAAAAATACTGGCTAGTCTATTTTAAGTTAGAAATTAAAATTAAAACTTATGAAGTTGAGTTGGGAAGACATCACTAGAAAAATTATAAACTTTCGCGATGAAAGGGACTGGGAACAGTTTCATAACTCGAAGGATTTGGCTTTAGCTTTATTGATTGAGGCTTCAGAGCTTAATGAATTATTTTTATGGAAAGATCAGAAGGAAAGTGATGAAGTAAGTCTGAATCGTGTTGAGGAAGAGCTAGCAGATATTCTTATATATGCAGTTTTAATGGCAGAAAAAAATAACCTTAAAATTGATGAAATTATTCTAAAAAAACTAGAACAAAATAGACTTAAGTATCCAATAGAAAAAGCGAAAGGGAAAAATCTAAAATATACTGAATTATGAGCTTCATAACGACATTCGATTTTAATGAAAATGGTATTGATGAAATTAAAGAAGCCTCTTTCGGGAAAAATTGGCCAGTGAATTATATTATAGAAGATGGGAAAGAAGCTTATATTGGCCAAACTACAAATCTTTTAAATCGTTCGCGGACACATATTAAGAATAAAGATAGAGCGAGATTAAAAAAGATACACGTTGTTTTTGATGAAGATTTTAACCTTTCAGCTGCCTTTGATATTGAATCATGGCTTATTCAATATTTATCTGCGGATAATCAACTTAAATTACAAAACGGGAATGCAGGCTTAAAGAATCATAATTATTATGAAAAAATAAGGTATGAAGCAAAATTTGAATTGATCTGGGAAGAGCTTCTATCAAAGGAGAAAGCAAAGCACAGTTTAAATGACTTAAAAAACACTGATTTTTTTAAGTACTCTCCGTATAAAGCGCTCAGCGAAGATCAGTTGAATACGGTCTATTCAATTTGTAAGGATCTTGGGCGAAATCAATTAGGGGTCCAGGTTGTGAATGGTCAACCAGGAACAGGTAAAACTGTTGTTGCCACGTTTCTTTTAAAGTTTTTAAAAGATCAATCAGAGACGAAACATCTAAAAGTCGGATTAGTAGTCCCGATGACCTCTCTTAGAAAAACATTGAAAAAAGTTTTTAGGAATATTAAGGGTTTAGATAGTGGGATGGTTATTGGGCCATCGGATGTAATTAAAGAAAAATATGACGTGCTTGTTGTCGATGAAGCGCATCGTTTAAAGAAAAGAAAAAACATCACTAATTACAAATCCTTCGATGATGTGAATAAATTTTTGGGACTTAGTAATGATGGAACCGAACTCGATTGGATATTGAAGAGTGCGAAGTATCAAATTCTATTTTATGACAAAAATCAGTCGGTAAAACCTTCGGATGTGAGTCCTTTGGATTTTGAAATTCTTAAAGCTCAAAGTTTCACTTTAACTCAGCAATTAAGAGTCTTAGGTGGAGAGGCCTATATCACTTTTGTAAATAGAGTTTTTGCAAAATCGTCAACCTGGAAATATGAAGATGAAAATTATGAAGTCTTAATCTTTGATGATTTGCGGAGAATGAAAGAGCTGGTTTCAAGCAAGCACAAAAAATACGGCTTGAGTCTTATGCTTGCTGGCTATGCATGGGAATGGAAATCAAAAAATAAACCTGAAGAAGTAGATATAGATTTAGAAGGCTTAAAGTTACGTTGGAACAGTCAAAATACAGATTGGGTTAATTCTAAAAATGCGGCAAATGAAGTTGGCTGTATCCACACCGTGCAAGGATACGATTTAAATTATGCAGGAGTTATTATCGGCCCTGAGCTTGGTTATGATTTAGAGAAAAAAGAATTTATCTTTTACAGGGAGCACTATAAAGATCGTAATGGACATCAAGGTGTTCGTGATGAGGAAGAGATTAAACGCTATATTCTCAATATATACAAAACACTTCTCACTAGGGCGATAAAGGGAACTTATATATATGCAGTCGATCCAGACCTTAACGAATATTTAAAGTCTTGCTTTGTTACTGCATAAATAAGTAGTTACATTAGATTTTATTTATTAACTACTCCTTACTTTTCGTTATTAATCAGCCCCTCTTTGCCTTTCCTCGGCCACCTCTTTACCTCTATTTCTCGTCTCATCGCGTCACCTTGATTATCAAAAACCTCATAGTAGATAATTTTTATAGGTCTTCGACCAGCGGTGTATTTGGCGCCTTTCCCACTATTGTGCATCGCTTCTCGTTTTTCTAGATCTATCGTATAGCCACAGTATAAGGTATCATCTGAACAACGAGCGAGATAGAAATAGTGCATCTTTATAATCGTTTTTTGTAAAGCTATGCGGAACCTTTATTTTTCTCTTTTATCTCCCAAGTTTTTGAATCTAATTCCATCAATATGTTTTTCTTATTTTCATTTAGAAATTCATCACATTTAAATTCTAAAATGTTCCCAGTCCATTCTTTAAACTCAATCATATCCATTTTAATAGGGCTCTTTATCACTTGTGACTCTTTGAGCGATTCGTTTGTTTTTGAAATATAGTAGTAATCAGCAAGCACGATTGTTCCGTCTGGGGAAATGGTGACGGCTTTATAGAGAGGACGACCTTCGATCTCAATAACGTCACCATTGTTTGTATTTATTCGAAATGCATAGTCTGAGGTCAAAACCACAATTTCGTTTCTAACAGCTGAAAGAGCAACAGAATTACCGTTGCCTCTAAAATTTCCGATCCACTCGCCTCCATCCTTTTCTAAAAACTTCACCCAAGTCCAGGCTTGAGAATTCCAAGGGCTTTCATTGTCATAAATTCTTTCTTTAAAATCTCCAGAGTTTGGCCTGTTTGTGATTTTAGCATCAATTATCATGTGTCTGCTTTAGATGAAAATTTGTTTTATTATAGTAAATCCAAGAATAGGAGATTTATAAAAAATTTTAGCGGAGGTAAAAAATCCAAGTGATCGGCAAGGGAGATTGCTTACTTCTAATATCAATTCCAAATAGAAGAAACTCTTCAGCCCCCTTTAACAAGTGGGCTACACAGTACTTTTTGTAATATTTTTATTTAGAATTGGTATAAGTATAGAGACATGGAACATTAAGTGGTTGGTTAATATTGGCCCTCCTTCGCTGAAGCTTCGGAGGACAACCTTGCTAGGCAAATCACTTCTGGTTGGCATAGCCAACCGAAGCTCTTTGAGCGAAGGTTGGTGGAGGTGGCCGGAATTGAACCGGCGTCCGAAATGGAGAAAATATAAGTTCTACGTTTATAGTCTGTTTGTTTACGATCCGAGCTTTGAAACAAACAAAAAACTCGGAAAGGTTTAGCTAAATTTTCATCTGACTGTCGCTAAATCAGTCGGACTACACCACTGAGGTTTGTCTGAAATTCCAAGTGGTACAAAAGATCAGACACTTACGAGCGAAACGCTCAAGTAAGGTTTAGTTTTTGAGACTCAAAAGACTAAGCAAAAGCAACTGCTGTCTGAGGAGCAAAAGCTCCTTGGACTTTAGACGCAAGAGATCGAAGAGATTTGTGTGCTCTTTCAAATGGTTTAGCATTTGTGATTGTCTATAGATTGGGAACGGTACAATAGACAAAACCGTAAACGCCCTCATAGAATCTCGAAGTCATCTCGTCGAGACCTGTTCACCCCCGTAAATTTAAAAGAACCAGAAATAGCAT
>CALIGR010000022.1 GCA_938021445.1 uncultured Candidatus Altimarinota bacterium | reverse complement strand
AAAAATTGTAGATCAGAAGATGGCCAGAGAGAGATTTACAGAACCAATTAAGCCAGAAATTCTTACAACCACTAACTATATTTTCACTCCAGAGTGGAAAGAGCAATATACAGCTGCCGGACTACAGTACCAACAACAATTTGAAGCTTACTGGGCTCGACGAAATGAGATCCTAAGAGATGAACAATCAAAATTTGCTTATACTGATCTAACTGAGCTGCAAAATTATTGGGAACAGAAGAAACAAGAAAAGTTAGATGATCAGAATAAGACCAGAATCGAGCAACAGTTTGGTCAGATCATCCAGCAGTCTGAGCTCCAAGCAAAAAACACAACTAAAACGGAGTTTATAAACGGTCTTAAGTATTTGGTGAGTCGTGTGGATATTGATAATTACTCAGCCGGAGGTATTAGCCGAGTGCTGGGAGATGCCGGGATTTCCGAGAAAACACAAAACCAACTCTCGACGTTTTTGGACCTAGCGAAGCAACAACCGGATAATCTGGAATTTCAAAACACCAATAACCTTATCCAGTTTATTTCACACGAAACGAATGAAGCGGATGTGTCGACTCAAGCCGAAGCACTTTATCAAGAATACCAAACACTCATCAAGCTGCAGCCTTCTGATGAAATCCAGCAAGCGGAAACACAACTCACAGCAAATCCAGTCTTTCAGTTTATGAAGCCTTATACAGAGGCTAAAGAATATTTCCAACAGTATGGAAAAACTAAAGCCGAACTTACTCAAGAGTTAATCACAACCAAAAGACTACTCCAGCAAGCCCTGACAGACCTAACTCGTCAGGGGGATGAAATATCACTGGCTTTTGGTAATCCTCTTAGTGACCAACTTCGTAATGGTTTCTATAAAGGCGTAAACTATATCACCGTTCAGCAAATTGAAGATGACATCGCCCGTCTAGAAAACGGTGAGATCCCAGACAAACTGTGGTCTACAACTTATAATGGCGCGTCTGGGGAATTTAATCTGGGAGAATATATTCCAGAAAACTTTGATCAAAAACTACTCGCGCTTAATTATGCTTATCAACGCCGTGTTACTATTGAAGGAGAAAACGCAGCTTGGTACAGTGATGCAAAGAAAGCTCTCGACGCTTATCAAGAAGATCTCTTCGCCCGTCGGGGAACGACTTATGATGCCCAATACGGGGCCAACTTAGCGAGCCAATTCACACAAGAGCAGATAGACCAGTACCACGAGCTACTATCAAAAATAGCCACTCACGAAGCGGAAGTGAAAGCGGAAAAACTCCGAAACAATCCTTACGCTAATACCAATCTTTCTCATACCGTTAATACACTCTATGCCACCAGCTACGGAGTCCCAATTGGAGAAGTAAAACCAGTGCTAACCATAGATCAAAACCAAGAACTAAGCGCAACGGAAAAAGAAGCCCTTAAGCAATTCATCAGATCAACCGCGACCGAAGGTTCTCGTCATCATGTGATCAATGACCCATCAGTCCCTCAGCAAATCCGAAACTTTCTTGAGAACGCAGAAAATGCCGAAGCGTTTGGAGCTATTCTTGGAGACGCTGACGCTGCTCGTATCGGAGTCCTTGAAGCCAAACGTGCGGCCAATGGGTACTTAGCTCGTCTGGGGAAAGACGTAGACCAACTCACCCAGGCTGAAGTCGAGGCGGGCATCCAAGAAGCCGTCGCAAGCGCTCTCGCGTATGCTCGAAGTCGGAATGCACAAGGCCTTTATGACTCACTTGATTTAGAGGTCGTTGAGCTTGCTGCTGATGTGGCGGTGAGATACAACTCATTCAATAATCACTCATTCACTCAAGAACAAGCAAGTGCCGCTTTTCCCAATTACACTGAAAACAAATTTCAAGAATGGCTCGGTCAAAATTTTCAAGTAGGGCTCACAAATGATTCCCAACGGTTTAGATATGTTAAACAGGAAGGTCCTTGGTTCCTAAAACCAACACAACTAACCAATCCATCAGCATTCTCCCAAAAGTTCTTTAAAATTGGTGATGGATCTCTAGATGCTTCTCAGTTAACAGACACGGAGCGAAATATAATGCTCCCGCTCGCTGAAAAACTAGTGTCCAACTTCAACGAAGACCGAAGCTTCTGGCAAAAATTTTGGGAAGAGGGCAAAAGTGAGCAACATAATAATTTAGATAAATTCATCGAAAGAGCTGAGTATTTAAATCGGTCTGAATACAGTCGTAAAGAGTACCAAAATATTGAGTTTATTCGCGGGTTCTTATTAGGAATTTTAGAGCTTGGGCGAGATGTATTGGGAATTCTCAAAGATTTCCCCAATCTGTCTCAGGATATTGACGACTTTTTAAATCTAATTGACCAGTACGGATGGGTTCCTGTTATGAAAGCGGGGCTTGGAAATCTCTGGAGTGAGTACAGCGATACATTCGAATATGGTACACCACAAGAAAAAGGCCTAGCCCTAAGTAAAGCCATCGGAAGTATTTATGGAGCTGCTAAAGCCCCTGCTGGAATGGGGAAATTTATTACAACTGTTGATGGTTTAATTGACGGTAAAACGGCAACTGCCAAAAGTGTTCGAGTTAAGCTCCAAACTTACTTGCTTGATAAAAACCATTCATCAGGTCGTGACAAAGCAATTTGGTTTGAACGAGCTCTCGGTTTTAACCAAAGCAACTTAGATCAATTAGCTAAACAAATTATTTTTGACCGAAATACGGCAACTTTTACTCAGGAAAGTGCTTTTGGCTATCATTACAATCAAATTTTAGATATAAAAGGTGCAAATGGTAAAATAATAGCGGTAAATTTTGCATGGATACATAAATACGATGGTGCCATAAACTTTGTAACTGGAATCCCCACGAAACAATGAAAATCACACTAAAAGAACTCGATGTAGTAGTGACTACAAAAAACATTAAAGATATCCCCTCCGGAACAAAAGGGGTAATCGTTTTTAGCTCGCCAGAACTTCCTGAGATATTTTTTGTTGAACTTTTTAATAAGAATAACAAAACAATAGGTTTAGAAACAGTTAAAGATGAAGACTTAGAGCTTTTAGAATCGTTTTCAAGTCCACAAGACTCTCCACAGCTGGAATCGACTAAAGAGTAAATTTCCATCTTTATAAAACCTCTTCTCAATTCTAGAGGCTGCTCTCGCGTATGCTCGAAGTCGGAATGCACAAGGCCTTTATGATCAAATTGATCTAGAGGTCGTTGAGCTCGCTGCTGATGTGGCGGTGAGATACAACTCATTTGATCAAGCAATTGACACTGACAAACTAAGTACTGACTTCTACCAAATTGTTGGTAAAGAAAGCCATACACACCATTGAAAGTGGATACGGATATAAGTATAATCAAATTATCAGAATAACTGGCGCTAATGGAAGGACCATCGATGTTCAATTTGCGTGGATACAGTCTTTTGAAGACGGAATAGTCCGACTCGTAACAGCAATCCCTACAAAAAAATAACCCAAAAAATGAAAGAACACTCTGGAGTTACACTTTTAAATCAGCTAGGCAAAATTCCAGCTGGTTCAGACGGCGTTATTGTCTATATTTACTCAGCAGACCCAGCAGTTTTTGAAGTTGAGTTTTTTAATCAAAAAAAAGAGACAATTGGATTAGAAACCGTTAACGAAAAAGACTTAAAGCTTAGATACACGTGGCCTCCTAAAAATAGAGATAAAATTGAATAGCGACAGTACCTTCTGCACCAGATTCTGCCAGGTCTCTCCCATTCGTAAAGTCTCTTAGTCCCTACAGAGTCTCCGACACAGGACTCTGTAGGTAAGAAGCGCTGACTTCTACCAAATTGTTGGTAAAGAAAGCCATAGTGAACTCTCTGATCTAGAACAGAAGATTTTCAGGTACTATATGAATATCAACGCAGGTGATGTTGATGCTTCATTTACTGAGGGGTTAAAAAATGAATTGGTCTCAGCCCTAAGCACAATTCAGCCTGAAGCCTTAAATTATAA
>CALIGR010000021.1 GCA_938021445.1 uncultured Candidatus Altimarinota bacterium | reverse complement strand
CCAGGAACCGTAACTTTCACAGAAAAAGCGGTTAGACGTTTTGATGGACGAAGATACACGAGAAAATTTATAAACATTGAACCTATAACGGTTTAGTTTTAGAGCTCCAACGAATTAGATAACGAAACAAGCACCAGGATTCACCTGGTGTTTTTATTTAGTTTTAATATTTTATATAAGAACTATTTAGCACTTATTATCTATTAAAAATGGCTGAGGGATTAGAAGGATTGCTCATGGGAGATGATGCGGAAACTGGCTCAGAGCAGGCTCAGGAATCAGAATCGCAGTTTAAAGCGCGCGTTGCCGCGGCCCAGGCGCGGCTCGCGAAGGTGAAAAAGGACGAGTCTCAATCACGAGTCTATGACACACAACTTTCGGCGATTATTCCATTGATCCCGGTTGAGTTGCTCTTTGGGGTCATCTTGATGATTGATAATGATGTCTCAAGCCTGACGATCTTGGCGACACTCTCACTGATTATCAAAGAAGCACACGCTATCTGTCTCAAAGATTTTGAAGCTCATATAGAGGAAAAAGCCAATTTTAGTGTGGCAAAATTAACGCCAGAAAAAACCGAGCAGCTTTCGGACTGGTGGACCTTTATCTTCGGTGCAGAACATCTTTCTAAGCTCGATAGCCTACACAGTCTCCGAGGAAATGAAAAATTTGTTGCAGAGTATACTCGATTTCTCAGTGTCATCATGAGTGTTTTCCTCTTAGATACTCCAGAAGAAAGCTATGACAAGAAAGCGCTTACAGATCTAGTCAAGCGGTATGAGGTACAGATTTTTTCGGCTTAACTTGCTGTGAAATTAAAAGAAATCGTGGTATGATTAGAAGATGGCTTTAAACGTTGCAGCTGAAAATTTCAAACAAAGTTTGATTAGTTCGGATGAGATCACCGCTGTTTTAGATCAAGTTAAAGAACAATTAAGTACAGTTGGAGTTAATGTTCAAGTTTATGAAGAGTCGGCAACGGCGGGAGCCTACTATGCATTGCTGCAAGCAAGTAAGTTATCACTGAGTGAGTTTTTGATTACAAATGCGGATCGTATTCCGCTTGCGCGAATATATTATGCCTGGGGAACAAGTGACAACACTGATCCAAGTCAGCGGGAAGTTTATCTTGATCTCGCTTGTCTGGTCTTAGCTTGGTTTCAAAAAAATGGCCAAGACCCTGAGTCGGTCGAGGCCCTAAGAAAATTTGAAAGCAACGTCTTAACTAGAGCTGAATCCGAAGATTCAATTCGGAAGAATTTTAGTCGGACTTTCGATCGAAGCTTTGATAATTTGGATGATGAAAACTTTAAACAGGCATTTCAAAGTATCAATGAACGCTGGAAGGCGCGTAGGTTGCAAGAGCAGGTTTATTGTGAAGATCATATTTCGGGCCTTCTTACTGCAAATGCTTTTAGAGCTCGTTTTATAAAACATTATGGGGCCGATTATGCGCGGAAAAGAAGGGAGACAAAAGAAACGGTTTCAGATGCGATCTTCCCGCCAAAGGTTGATGAAGGTGGTTTTGAAGAACGAAGAGAGGAAATGGTTGCTGAAACTGAAGTGTCTTTTGTAACAATAGATCTTGCGAAGCTTAAGCTTGTTAATGACGTTCTTGGTTTAACGAAGGGGAATGATTTTTTAGCTATAGTTGGAGCGGTCGTTCGTGAAGAATTTAGAAAGGCGGACCTTGTGGCTAGACAGGGGGATGAATACTTTGTGTCAGGTGCTATGTCCCGAGAGGCGATGGAAGTTAAGTTAGAAGCAGTGGCTAAATCTGTTAGAGAAAAAACAACTCCATTTAGAAAAGAGATAAAAGCAGCTCCTAATTTACTAGTGGAATTAAAAACCTCAGGGAGAGCTATCGGAGTAGCCAATGAGCCTGAAGCCCAGGATTTTATTGATCAATCTATTGGGAAAATACACATTGGATGCATTCAATCTTTTTCTCCACAAGATCCAGATCTAGAATTAGACCCTATTGGTTTTTTAATTCAGCTAGAAAGAGAGAGTGACCCAAAAAAAGAAGCTGATGAATCGAGAGAAGCCGCTTAAGTTAAAGGTAACGTGGTATGAGTTACAGATTTTTTCGATCTAAATATCTGTTAAATATTCGTAAATTGTGGTATTATTAGTGGATGAGCGATGTAGAGAAGGAAAAACGTTTAGAAGCCGCACAAGATTTTTTAGCAATTAGTGCAAGAGGAAGGACTGAGTTAAATCGTTTATTTAACCCAGATTATGAAAGAGTTGGGAAACTGGGAGAACGAGCAGTTCTAGCGAGGGAACCAGTGGTTTACCAAGGGGAAGGGGATCTTCCTTTCGATGAAATTAAGTCATTGTATTTAGATTTCTACGAAAAACTTTCCAATAATCCATTTTCTGGTCCGCTTATGGGACATGATATGCGAACACTGCATGCTTTTATTACGTATTTATTTGACGCGATGGGGGAAACGGAACCAGGCCAAGTTATTAATAAGAGCTTGTATGCCGAAAGTGATGATTTTACCGAACATTCTCTTACGGGATTTACGCTATTTCGTGCTATTTTGAAGCGTTTAGAACGCCAAGCTGATTTCGAGACCAATGGTTCTGTGGTGCAAGAGACTCAAGTTTCGCTTGATGGTGGTGCATTGCAGAGCTTATTAAATGCACCAGCAAGAATTTGTAGTTTTGACCCTAGTACATCAACGTATAATGAGGATAAGTGTGTTTTTACGGTAAATGGAAAAAGAGAGCGTAAAAGCGATTCCTTGCAGCGTATCAAGTCTCAACTAAGAATGGATCCATCAGTCATCGCAGCTTTTGGATATAACTTTTTTCAAAATGCATTTCACCCTGATAAAGGAGCTGCCACTCAAGCCGTCCAGGATATTTCATATGAGGCGGTAAGTGATACAACGACTATTAGCTTTAAAGATAATGGGAACGGTATGCCACTAGACAGTTTAGAGTTAGATGAGCATTCTCGTCAGCCTGTTTTTTTACCAAACAAGAGTTTTTCTGGAAGCACCGGGCTGGGGCTAGCTGATATGGATATATTGATTAAAGCTTTAGTGCCAGAAGGGTGTACGGCTGAAGTAAAAGCCAGCAATGATGGTTTAGAGGCTCATCTTTTAAGAGGTAAAGGGGCGAGTATTGATATAATTATCAGACCAGAAGCCAGTGCTGCAGATGTTCAAAACCGCGTGGATGATACGTTAAAGAAAAAGTAAACTACTCCACCTCAAACTTCAGCTTAGACAGGCCACGATCCCCATACCCAATGGGAGCAGAGCGAAGATCTGCGACTCGGTTAGTGCTGAGAAATGGCTTGAAGGTAACGCCTTCTATCAGACTGAGATTGACGGTGGCTGA
>CALIGR010000020.1 GCA_938021445.1 uncultured Candidatus Altimarinota bacterium | reverse complement strand
AGATTAGTTGAAAAACATGGAGTTAATTTTGAGTCACACTTAGAGGTTCCTCCACTAGATCTAATACTGAGAACCGGCGGAGAGCAAAGACTTTCCAACTTTTGTCTCTGGCAAGCCGCCTACAGTGAATTTGTTTTTGAAAAAAAGACACTGCCAGAACTAACTGAGTCCGATATGCTGAGTGTTATAGATAATTTTAAAAATAGAGATCGTCGAAAAGGTAAATAAAAAAATGATTCATTTCGTAATCAGTCTCAGTCTTTCTTTTAGCTCTATTCTAATTGTGAGTCTCTTTTGGGGAGAACCACTCTTAACTTTCATTCTACTCGGAGCGTTGAGTCTAGCTTTTCTCTATTTCAAAAGCAGCAAACAGCAGGCCGTACTCTATTTAATATGCGCACTACTCGGACCTACTTGCGAAGCGATTGCTATTCACTTTGGAGCTTGGCAGTACACAAATCCACAATTCCTTGGTATCCCAATTTGGCTCCCTTTTCTTTGGGGATTAGCAGGACTCACTATTATTGAAGCTTATAAATCTGTGACCGAAAACATAAAAGACTAACTTTTTCTGTCACACACAAATGCAACTAGCTCTGCTAGTTTTTCAGACCCCAGCTGCTCAGCCTGAGCAACCGTAATAGCTTTAAGTTTTTTTAATTTTTCTCTCGTTTCAGATTCTCCGAGAAGATAAACATACCCTTTTTGATCTACGTCTTTTCCAAGTTTTTTCCCAACAATTGACTCTTCTCCATCAAGGTCGAGCAAATCATCTTTTATCTGAAAAAGAAGTCCCAAGTTTTCAGCGTAATCAGACAACGTTTCTAAATCAGCATCACTAATCCCAGCTAAGATACCGCCCCAAAGTGCGCTGCACTTGATAAGCGCTCCAGTTTTACCTTGATGTGTCTTGACCAAGGCGTCATAAGAAACCGGATGAGTGTCAAAATAAATATCTCGAACCTGTCCGCCTAAGACCCCATTCATACCAATGGCTTGATTTAAAACATGAAGCAAAGCTTTCAATTTATTTTCAGGAGAATGATTAATCAGATTATCTAAGGCCAACGTCGGAAGAGCGTCCCCTGCGAGAATCGCCATACACTCTCCAAATTGTTTCCAGGTACTCGGATTTCCTCGCCGAATCACATCATTATCAAGCGCTGGCAGATCATCATGGATCAGTGAAAATGCATGCACAAACTCAATCGAGTTAAAAATCATAAGGGCCGTATCTCGACCACATTGAGGCTCTACTTTCAATTCATCATAAACGCAAATAGACAGAATCGGTCTTACCCTTTTTCCCCCGTTTTGGACCGCATACTTCATCGCCTCTATCATTTCTCGTTCTGGTACATCCCAATTTTGAGCTTCATAGTTTTGCCAAAACTGCTCAAGGGAATTTTCTACTTCAGCTTTATAGTGGTTCAAAAATTTCATTAAATCGAGTCTAGTTCAGACCAGGTAAGTTTCAATAACTTTCACCCCCAAAATATCTAGTTTTTTAAGGCTCCAGAAAACACTCCCTGATCCAGATAGATGAATATGACTCGGAAGTTTTAGTTTTTGATATTGGGACTGCAATAGTAACTGATCAAAGGTATTTCCGGCTCTATTTATATCTTTATGCATTAAAAATTGATCCGTAAAATCAGTATCAAATTTAGTTAAAGCTTGATAAGCCTTAGCCGTGTTATTTCCAAAATCAGGAACATACAAAAAAATCTTCTGACCTGAAAAATTGAAATCAACAGAATGAATCACTTCTCCAAAATGAGACCCTAAAGCACAAGCCGCTTCATTTAAAAAAAACAAAATATCTTTACCCAACTCGCTAAGTTTCTCACGTAGAGGCACACCGCTGTGTGTCTTTTTTTGCAAAACATCCTTAAAATTCAAATCAAACAACTCACAGTAGCCTTTTAAAAAATAAGCCGCGTTACTACTCCCCCCACCCAGGCCGGCTTGTGTGGGAATGTTTTTGGTCACTGAGACTTTCGCTGAAAATTTAATATCAGCCGGTAGCAGATTCCAAGTTTTATAAATGAGGTTTTGTTGCCTCATACAATCAAAGTCCCCTAAGATAATCAACTCTGGCTCTAAAGACGCACCGCAGCGCGTCTCTACTTTTTTGATTTCTATCTCATCTCCCAAATTAAGTTTATGAAAAATAGTTCTGATTTCATGAAATTTCGCTCCGGGTTCTTTTTTTAAAACATCTAGAGTCAGATTTATCTTGGCAGGAGAAAAAATTTCAACTTTTTTCATGATTTTTATCCTGCATCCGGAGTCATTACTCTTCGCACCATTTTAGGAAAAGGACACTCGGCTCCACCAAGCTTTTCGCAAGCTCCATTGTCTTTCATTTTAGGGCAAAAAATTTTATCGCCTCTTGTTATGCTCAGCTCTACTGCATCATTCAAGAGATATTCATCCCCCTCTCCAAGTAGTATTGAGACGAGAAAACGAGGATTACTTAGTTCATAGCACTGGGCCGTACGAACACCCCCAGAAATCCCTGAAACAAAAATGGCTCGCTCCTCTGCACTATAATCTAGTCGATCCAGTCCATTCATATTTTTCAACTTAACGTGATAATAACTTAAAAATATCAAAATCTAACTAGATGTCAAAACCACAAAGCACCAACTCCGCATCCCCTCACCTTTTCCATAACTATTGAGCCCCTCTCCGGTGGTATAAGTCAGGCCAATGTTTTCAGAAACAAGACCGGTTAGCTCACTAAGACTTTTTATTATTTTTTCATGGTTGGGCTGAATCTTGGGCCTAAGCCCTTCAAGGGAGATAATAATTTGCTGAAGTTTCAGTTCTGGAAATTTTTCAGACAAAATTTCTAAAGTTTTTTGTAGATAGTATTTAGAATTGGTTAGACCTGATTTACACATCGGCGTCGCAAACTCATCAAAAGTTTTTTCTCCAATGGCAGATAAAATCGCATTGCACAAGCTGTGCAAAATGAGATCCCCATCCGAATTTCCATCCGAACTCAAGCTCCCTTCTGACATATCAATGTTTCCAAGTCGGAAAGGTTTTTCGGGATCAAAATTTTTGGCAAAACGATGAGCGTCTTCTCCAAAACCTATTTTTATATTTTCATTCCAATTTTTAAAATCGGACGCAAATGTAATTTTTTGATTTTTAGTATCACACTCA
>CALIGR010000019.1 GCA_938021445.1 uncultured Candidatus Altimarinota bacterium | reverse complement strand
TTTTATATTGTTTCACAACGTGAAACTAATTGAACCCTGGGTTCGACCGTAAGCCTAAATCTCTGATTTAGGGCTTTAGGCTTCGTTCTCAATATCGTTGAGATAAGAAGATTCCCGCTCTCGGCACCATTAAGAACCAGTAATTATAAAATCACTGATTTTTAATAGTTCAACTATTTTAGAGTTTCGAGCCTAAGCGGCTCTAGGCTCTGAGCCCTCTTGCGCCGCGCGAACTCTAGCACGAAGATTGTCGATCTTACCTCGAGCACTGTCAATATCTTGGAGATCAGCAGCCGATACCAATCCCGTTGCTTTTTCTGCAGTACTACGAGCTTTTTCTATGATAATCAATCCAGCCTTATTGAGCCGTTCTTCATTTCCTGGATCTGCAATATCTTCCTCAACCGCTTCTAGAAGTACTGCGATTCTATCTTTTGGAGAGCCTTCAATAAGAGCTCCATTTTCATCTACATCTCGTGGGTAACCTGTTTCTATTGTCATGATATTTTGGGGGTTATGACTATAATATACCTTATAAACCAGAATAAAGTTAATGTCAAAAAATATTGAAGCAACGATTCACGGAACTATTCTAACGGCTTTACCTCCTAAGTAATAAGGATAAAAACAAAAAAGTGCTATTTTTTCTCAGTTTCATCTTTTTTAGGTTTTGCTTTCGGATCTGATTTTTTTTTCTTTTTTTCTACTATCGTTACTTCTGGTGGAAGCGGTTTTAAGTGTACATAACGATCAAACGGTGCTTGTGTTTTCCCTAAGATCTTGGCACCGAAAGCAATTTTTCTGGCTTCATGAGAATCCTTATAATGTCTATTTCGCTCTGTTTCGTCTTTGTGTCTATGACATACTGTACTTCTACTAAATTTCTTCAGAAATTTCATAGGTTTTCCAGACTCAATAAAATCAACTAGCTCTGAAAACTTTATCGCTCCTAGATATAACAAGATCATGGCCTCTTTCTGATATACTCCCAGTGGATCTGAATCTGTGTGCCTCTTGTAACCTAAGTATGATCGATGACTTTTTAAGCTAGCTATCACCGCCTCAATAGCGCTAAAATCACACCCCTCATGCTTTACCTCCGGTGTCGGAGCGGCCTCAAAAACCGTTCCATCAATAACGCTCATTAACGCTGATTCAGCTGCACGAAGCTCCTTACGTTTTGATCTATCAAACATTGGAATGTGCCCAAGCGAAGAGTCTACAATTCCACGAGCCGAATCGCCACTTAGAATTTCTTGAGGCAGCATCCCCGCCAAAAAATCTGCACGACGGTAAAGCCTCGTAACTCCATCAGTCCAAACATCTACTGGCGTCTGGTCTCTCTCTCCTGGGTATATATCTCTGGCATAAGCTCCCTCTTCTCGGGCTGAACCATCAACAACATCTACCGATCCATCTGACGGACTAAACCCGGTTGCTGCGATGTCGTCTATTGCCTCTGGTGCCTCGTGCTCTTCTCCCTCTACTCGATCTTCATTCGCTTCTATTATCTGGATTTCATCTGTTTCCGGCCGCACAGGTTCTTCTTCCTCTTTGCGTCTTTGGCTAAGAAGCCACGCCGCCAGGACTCCTGATACGGTAAATCCTGCCCCAACTAAAATTGCCAGGAAAAGCCTTGATAATTCTTCAGCCTCAGGGGAACTTGATCCATACTCTAGGAGATTATCAACCGCTGCTGAAACACCAAGAGCTAAAAAAGCTGGGACTCCATACTTAAAGATCCTACTTTTTGTCTTTTTATTTCTCAAAGCTTGTTTACTTTCATCTATTATTTGGATTATTTTGGCCTGATCTTTTATGTCCATATTCTTAATTTGCTCGCGAGGAGTAGTAAAATTTAAAAAGTCCGCTGGTAGCGGCCATTCATTTCCTAGATAAGCACGAGCTAGATAAAATCGATCATTCAAGTCATCCAGCTTAATCTCTTCAACCGACGACTTTTTATCTCTTTTTTTCTTATTACTGTTTTCCTCAAGCGCTCCAAGCAGTCTCAGGATCATAGATATTACTTTATCTCTATGTGTTGCCAGACCGCATTTACTGATCTGCTCTTCTAGCGTCCCTATTTCCGCTTTCCAGGCTGCCACATTGCTCGCAATAGTCTTTCTCTCTTCACCTGAAAGACCATATTCTACTTGTTTAAGTCTTACTGCTACTGATTGATTAACGTCCCTTCTTTCTGTTTGGGCTTCAACTTCGGGTTCTTCCGCTTCTCGCTCACCCGCTCTTTCTTCTGTTTTAGCTTCAACTTCGAGTTCTCCCGCTTCTCGCTTACCCGCTCTTTCTTCCGTTGGGGCTTCAACTTCTTTCTTTCTCCGTTTATCGTCTCTTTCTATTTTCTTCTCATCTTCCAGAATTTTTTGGGCTAAAACATCTATTTTATCTTCCAATTCGCTTTGCACACATCCGATAGCGTAAGGCAAAAGCGCGATCAAAAAAGCTTTCTGTGTGAGTTTATCAGCAATCCCATACTCTTTTTTCAAAAGCCCATTTATCATTATATCTGATTGGGGTAAATGCCCAATGATGTAAGCCGCTTGCTCTTCGAGTGACAAGTCTTCAAGCTCAATCGGCTCTCTCTCTCCAAAAAAATCATCATCGACCCCACCACCATCTGGTGGGTCAAACGCCTCAACACCATCCCCCTTGGGTAAGTCATCAAAAGGATCTGACCGATCGCTACCTCTTCTTCTCATCACTGTATTTTAACACAAAACAATTATTTTTTCAGCTTTTAAAGCCAAAAATCTTCGGTACACTCTATCTTGATGAATCCGAGCCTCCTCCGCTACTTCGACTCGGCTGCTAGTACGCCGCTTGATCCACGCGTTGAGCAAGTGATG
>CALIGR010000018.1 GCA_938021445.1 uncultured Candidatus Altimarinota bacterium | reverse complement strand
GATTCAAAGTCGGCCGTAAATCTCTGTTCTTTAGGCTGAGCGAATGCTGAGGACTGATCAGCCTTTGCCATTCGGACTAGATCTGAGACAATAGAAGTGCCTGTTGGCAACGATCCAGCGCCTTCTCCAACTAAAAGGGTCTCTTGCTGGAACTGCGATTTGATCGAGACCACATTCGTTGCTCCGTGGATCTGTCCAACGCCTTTATCATTTGGCACGGCCATTGGGGAGACAAAAGCCGTCACTTCCCCTGGCTTCGTTTGCTGTGAAACTCCGAGTAGTTTTATGGTTTTGCCCATCAGCTGTGCATACTCAAAATCAATCGTTTCGACTCGATCGATTCCCTGTCTGAATACTTTGTTTTCATCGAGTAGAACCCCATAAGCGAGCTGTGCTAAAATGACGGTTTTGCTCCGCGCGTCATAACCACCAACATCGGCTGTTGGGTCACTTTCGGCAAAACCTAAATCTTGGGCTTCTTTGAGGACGGCCTCATAACTCATGCCTTCGGCTGACATTTTTGAGAGCATGTAATTAGTGGTCCCATTTAAAATTCCAGACACCTCCGTGACTAAGTCGGCTCTCATCTGTATTTGAAACGTCGAGATCATCGGAATACCTCCTCCTACAGCCGCCTCAAATCCAAAAAATGGGGCTTCAGGGCGAGCAAGGGTTTCGAGTAGTTCCGCAAAATTATCGGCGATGAGCGCTTTGTTCGCCGTTACGACGGCTTTGTTATTTTTAAGCGCGGACATCACGACTTCTGTAGCTATTCCCGTTCCACCCATTACCTCAACGACGACATCTATATTCGGATCTTCTACTATATTTTTCCAGTCAGTGACTAATTCACAGCCAGCTGGAATAGCTCTCTCTTTACTTTTATCCTTCACGCAAACTTTATGCACCTCGAAATCAATCCCCATTGAGTTAAAGTCTTTTTTTTTCGTTTCTAATATCTTGATAGCTCCCATCCCGACTGTCCCAGCCCCAACAAAACCAATATTTATTTTTTTCATAACGAGTTTATTCTAAATATTACAGACCCCGGTCGCTAGTTTTTCATGAATCGAACGAATTGTTTTGGGAGCATCTTCACCTTTTACCACTATAAGCTGAGCAATCTCTGAAGCGTTTTGAGAATACATTTCAATACTTACTCCCACTTCCGCTACGGCTTTGAAAAGCTCTACTGCGACTCCTGGTCTACCTTTTACTTCCTCTGGGCAAACCACGCAGATCACCTCTCGGCCGCAGTGCGTTTCCGTTGGCGCAATTTCAGCCAACTCCTCAAGAAAAGTCGTGTCAGCACAAAATCCTTCCGGCACACAAAATGAAACAAGCGCTTCACTTGAAGCCATCGCATCAGGCGCGAGTTTAAATCGACGAAGAATATCAAAGATTTTCTCAAGCACATCAAACCGCTTCTCGCTCAGCTGCGTCCCAAACATGTCCATCGTAATGATCGCGACTTTTTTACTAGAGATGGCGACCGCTGAATGACAGTTTTTAGATACTTTTTTAGAGATTTTAGTCCCCAAAACCTCAGGTTTAAAGGTGTTTTTTATCCATACCGATCCATCCGCATCTGTAACGGGTCTAATGGTTTTAGGGTGGAGTACTTTAGCCCCAAAGAAGCAAAGCTCTGACACTTCTTCAAATCCAATCTCGGATATCAGCTGTGCATCACTTACCACTCGGGGGTCTGCTGATAAAAAACCATCTACATCCGTCCAGATCTCGAGCGTCGGCCACTTAAGTGACTTCGCCACAATCGCCCCAGAGAAATCCGACCCCCCTCGTCCGAGAAGCGCTAAACTCCCTTCTGGGTTGGTTCCAAAGAAACCCGTCATGACTGGCATTTTATCTTCAGATAGTAAAATTTTTAGCTCATCGCCCAGATGTTTTTCTGTACTTTCCCACTCAATATCGTCTTCTAAGAAATCATTCCCTTCTGTTTTTACGTTCACGCTATCAACTTGATAAGCATTCACCCCTTCTTTCTTTAAGAATGCGGTGAGTAGTCTCGTTGAAAGCTTTTCTCCAAAAGCACAAAGATAGGCCCGAGAGCGATCGGAAATCTCATGGATTAGCCCCACCCCTTTTATTATATTTTCTAGATCATAGAAAATAGGCTTTGCCGCTTCTTTGAAATCTAATTCAACCCCTAGGTCTTTAGCAGCGCTAAAGTGTAGATTTTGAACCGAGCTAAAAGTCTCAAAAGCTGAATCGTTTTGACTCTGCTCCAATAACTCACCAATCTTCACGAGCTGATTAGTCACGCCGGACATCGCCGAACAGACCACCACTTGCTCGGTATCATCCTCTACGTTTTGCTTAATAATTGCCGCGACTGATTTAAGTGACTCAACTGAGCCCATTGAGGTACCGCCAAATTTTAAAACTTTCATACTAAACTCTATTCAGGAACTTTTATTTCTTGATCTAAAACAGCCTAATAAAACAGGATGTAAAGACAAGTCTCAGTGATGAAGCTAGATTACTAACTAGTACTCAATCTTCACACTCGCTAGAGCTGATTTCACTTTTTGCTCAAATTCAGGATTTAAGAAATCAGAACAAACTGAGTAACGGATAAATGGTTCTGGGGCGCCCGTCTCATCTTGCCCCGTAAATGGAACTCCGACGAGTCCGATCTTATTGATCATTTTTTTGTTAAAATCTTCACTGTCGGAAACCGCTTCTCCATCAATTGTTTTTGGGCAGTGGTAGAGCATAAAGAA
>CALIGR010000017.1 GCA_938021445.1 uncultured Candidatus Altimarinota bacterium | reverse complement strand
CATTGTCACCACAAAACCGCCTGGCCACACTTATTGGCGAGTGCCGCTTTCGTCTTTCACTTTTTCCCAGAAAGCACGATCCGTCATGATATCATCCAGGACCTTTCTCTCGATTCAGCTATAAGTCTAGCGGGGGCTATTGGATTTCTAAGTCACTTCTTTGTAGATATTATCATCATGGTTTTACTCAGCCTTTTCTGGGAAAAATCATGGCAAAAGCTACTTTCTCTAGGAACTATCATCGCTTTTTGGATCTGGTCTTTTGTTATTGGTGCATCGGGCGGATTCCACATTGAGGGGATGTCAGAAGCCGTGATCTTGATCCTTAGCGCGTTCCTACTCGCCATGTTTATCCACTATCCTCACAAGCCCGTGATTGAAAAGTGTAGTACTTGTGGCTAGCCCGTCCCCATCGGACGTGACTACTTTCGGCCTCGTCCGTTTTTCTTAGCTTGACTGGTTATGGTTATCGATTTGGTGCTAGTGTTTCCAAAACTATCAGTAGCTTTCGCCGATACGATATGTTGCCCGGTTGACATGATTTTAGCCTGGATACTGTCCTCACAAACAGAGACATTACCACAAATGCCAATAATTTGTGAATCAAAGAGTATTTGAATCTCTTTAATGGAGCTCTCGTCAGAGGCTTGGACTCGTATTTTGAGTATTCCTTTAGTACTCACTGAAGTGCCTTCAGTAGGGCTTAAGATAGAAAGAGTAGGGGATTTTGTATCTGGATCCGGAGTAGGTTCTGGATCTGGAGTAGGTTTGGGACTAGAGTAAAAAACGTCGTCTGGCGTGGTTTCAGAGTCGGTCATAAGTCTTCGGGTTTCTTCGAGCGCTTTCAATAGATTGACTCGGCCTTTTCCATAAAGGTTATCTGCTCCTAGAGTCCCTTTATCTTCAAGTGCCTTGTAGAGTATATTTTCAACTTCGGTGAGACTTAGATCAGGATGAGTGCCCCAAATTTGTGCGATAATCCCAGCGACCAATGGTGCAGAGAAAGACGTCCCGTTTGCGTAGCCAGCATTTCCCGTATTGAGTGTGGTGGCAATCGACTCTCCAGGAGCAGATACATCTACAAAATTTCCGTAAGTTGACCAGCTTGTCTTTAAGTCATCTTTTCCTGTGGCTGACACATAGATGGCAGCGGGATCGTCACTACAAGTGTATTCTTGTCCATCATTCCCAGCGGCAATGATAACAAAACCACCTTTAGATCGCATAAAAGCGGTCGCGTCTTCCATCGCTTGACTCCCGCAAAGTGGCCCATAGCTCACATTTATAATTTTTACATTTTGTTGAGCGGCATAGGTTATAGCGTTTATGAGATCAGATAGGTGGGCACTCCCATCTTCACTTTCTGAAACTTTGATGGGCATGATACGAGCATTCGGTGCAATACCGGCGATGAGCGTTTCATTGTCATGAATGGCTGCAATTACGCCTGCCACCATAGTGCCGTGACCGTTTGAATCTTCAATGTTTGTGTTACTGGAAACGACGTTTACACCACCAACAGTAATGGCGGCTAAGTCTGGGTGATCAGTGTCAATGCCCGTATCCGCAACAGCAACAACAATAGAGGTTGTTCCATCACGTTCCCAAGCCTCGGTGGACTGAAGTGTCTCATGGTGCCATTGATAGCCAAAATAAGGATCATTTGGCACATAGTTTAGTGGGATTATTTTATCAACTTCAGCATACTCAATAGCTCCTTTATAGCGCTTTTTTAATAAGGCTATGACCTCTTTAGGGTTCTTTCCTTTTTGAACTTTAGCGACTTGAAATCCTAGTTTTTTATTGGATTTTTTTGTACTTAACCCAATAGATCGAAGCATTAATCTTTCGGGAGCTCCCGGTTTAAATTTTATAATCAACTGGTCCGATTTTTGTATCGATTTTGATTGTGAATTTACTACTTTATTTGAATAAATAAGCCCAAACGAAAAAGCAAGAAGGAGGGCAGCCAATGATCTTTTTGTGTTCATTTTTTTGAAATTTTAAATATAACTATACACCATAGTCCCCCAAAAAGCAAATTTCTAATGAATAGATAAAATAAATGATACTTTTGTGACTAAAAATGAAGGGAAGGAGGGGGATACTTCTTAGCTAAACAAAAACAAACCCTAGCGGGCCTATTTATATTTTTAATGGCGGAAGGAGGGGGATTCGAACCCCCGATGCCATTGCTGACATACACGCTTTCCAAGCGTGCGCATTCGACCACTCTGCCATCCCTCCGAATCGTGTGATGATGCTAGAGATCAAATAATTTTGGTCAATATACTTATTTGTATAGGATCAATTTTGATGGACCAAACTATTCTCCTCGCTTTTGGACTGACTCTTTTTGCCGGACTCTGCACGGGGGTGGGGAGTTTGCTCGCGTTTTTTACAACGCCGACGAATCATAGATTCCTTTGTGTGTCGTTGGGTTTTTCTGCGGGGGTGATGATCTATGTGTCTTTTGTTGAGATTTTTGTAAAAGCGAAAGACTCACTTACAGCGGTGGCGGGGGAGTCGATGGGGTACTGGTATACGATTTTAGGTTTTTTTGGGGGAATGCTGCTGATGGCGCTCATTGATCGTTTGATCCCAGATGAACACGGAAATCCGCATGAGATGCATGATCCTCACGAAATGCAAAATCCCGTCTCAGCAAAATCTCAAAAACGATTACTCCGAATGGGATTATTTTCAGCTTTGGCAATAGCGATTCATAATTTTCCAGAAGGACTGGCTACTTTTTTAGCGACGATTGAAGATCCGAATCTGGGGATAGCTATTGCGCTGGCGGTCGCTATACACAATATCCCAGAGGGAATTGCGGTCGCTATCCCGATCTATCACGCAACTGGGAGTCGAACGAAAGCCTTTTGGTATTCACTAGGGTCTGGTATTGTTGAGCCTATTGGGGCGCTGCTTGGGTACTTTATCCTGGTTCAGTTTTTTAGTGACTTAGTCTTCGGGATTGTTTTTGCGAGTGTGGCTGGGATCATGGTTTTTATCTCTCTCGACCAACTACTCCCAACCTCTCAAAAATACGGAGAACATCACCTCTCCATTTATGGTCTTGTGGCCGGAATGTCGGTCATGGCCGTTAGCTTGGTGCTGTTTGTGTAG
>CALIGR010000016.1 GCA_938021445.1 uncultured Candidatus Altimarinota bacterium | reverse complement strand
TTTTTTGCACAAAGTAAAGCGTGCCCATCCCCCAAAGGCTCTGGCTGACGGACATAAACGAAATTAGCTAAGCCTGTTATCTGTTGCACAATTCCCAACGCTTCCGTTTTTTCTTTTGCCTGAAGCGTGTATTCAAGCTCTCCATTTCGATCAAAATGATCCTCTATGGCTCGCTTTCCGCGCCCTGTTACCATAATAATATCCGTAATCCCGGCCTCAACGGCTTCACGAACAATATATTCAATCGCTGGCGTATCATAAATAGGCAGCATCTCTTTTGGCTGTGCTTTCGTTGCCGGCAAAAATCGAGTCCCAAATCCAGCTACAGGCAAAATGGCTTTCGTAATTTTAGACATATAAAGAATGAATTTATTTTAAAAATAGTCGTACAGAATAATAAGCCGCTTTTGAACACGAACCAAATCTTTTTAAATATTAATAGTTGCCTCGATCACAACGAATCTAAAGTCTTCATTGATTTAGTGTTTTTAGTTTTTAAAATCTATTTATGGAACAATCGGTTGATCAAGAGCAATCAAACGCTCAAAAACAAAGTCTTCGGACACTTATCCAAACTCACAAAAACGCCCATTTACTTACCGCTGTTGACCGAAATTGGTATGAAGGGCAAATAGAAAGAGACCTACTTGATCGAGATAAGTTTGAGTTTTACTTGGAAGCCGCCGGAAAAAGACAACAGATCGTTGATCGGGCGCCTAATAACCAAAAAAAAGAAGTCTTTGATCGAATTAATAAAATTCTCGATATTCCCTCTCAAGGGCGACGTGCCGAATTAAAAGGTGAAAAATTACTCGCCATGCAAAGAGCGGTTGAGCTCTTTGGCGAAACTCAAAATTTTGTGCATGGGCAAATTCAAAAACTTAAAGGCCTTCCTTCTGGTTTTGAAGATCGACTATGGTCGCGATTCAATGCCCGTTTTATGGAAGAAACAAGTGGGGATTATTTAGACGAATCACTGATGAAAAGATTTCGACAAAGCGTTGATACGACTTTCAAGCATCTATCTTTAGCCCTCAACCAGCAAGACGCCGTGCTTAAAAAAATAAAAAAAGAAAAGGCATTTTTACTCCTCGAAGAATCAGGCGAAACGGCTCGATCCGCTCTAAGCCACAACCTAGAGCTACGCCTTGAGCACTGGCTCAGTCGAAAAATACATCTGACTGACTGGGATCAAGAGCTAAACAACTTATTGCAAAACCAGTTTCCCAGCCGAGCCAAAGAGTTTAAAGAGCACTACAACGATGTCTTTGATAAAAAATTTTGGGGCACCGTTCCTAAAATGCTGCCCGTCGATTTTCCAAACTTCACGACCGCTTTTAATTTCACCACCGAAACGGAATTTCTGACTCAGTTCTCAATTGAGCAGCTAAAAAACTTTCCTAACTCCCTCAAAAAAGCACTTAACTTAGATCTACTTGAAACATTAAAAGAAGGTTTTAGTTTTTCAGATCAAGCACGAATACAGAGTCGCTTTGCCAGTCTTGATGCCAAAAAACCTAGTGAAATTTTAAACTTCGTACAAAACACTCAAAAAGAAAAAGAAAAAAATATTGATACTGCAAAAAAACAACTCACCCGCGCTCGTCAGTTAGATCTTGCAGGCGAGCCAGAGGCCGCTTTACTTGAGTACCAACAAGTCCAGAACAAATTTGGAAGAGACATTCTTTCTCATTTCAATTTGAACAATTTTTTTGTACAAACTGAGCATCGAGCGAATGAAGTCAAAAGTCTAAGAGAAAAACTCAGGACGGTAACCAACCCAGCCCAAAGAGAAACACTTGAAGCGCGCCTCAAAAAACTAATCGGCAATAAAGTGAGTTATCAAGAAGTGCATGAAAACCAGGCCGCGTACAAAGCGAGAGAAAAAGAACTCTTAGGAGAAATCGAAAGCCTTCGAAAGTCAGGCAACCTACACGGGGCCAAGGCCCAAGCGGAAAGACTTTATCACATAAACACGATCAAAGGATACAGCGCCATGAAAGTCATTGAGAAGGAGGAAGAAAAGCTTCAAAAACTTAAAGCGGACAACGACAATACGCCTCAAAAAGAAAAACAAGAATCTGGGCACGACAAACTCAAAAAAATTGAATTTCTTCAAGAGTGTGTAGAAACGGCTAAAGCGGTTAAAGAAGAATGCAAAGAACTGGGAATTCCACAATCCCCTGAGTTTTGGGGATCGCCTGAGGGGGTAAAAAATCGTGTAAAATGGCTCAAAAACAAAGGTCTCTACAGTAAATACGTACAGCTAAACAGCTCTGATCCAAATATTCCTTCCGCGGCACAAGCCAGTGGCTTCCGATTTCGATGGCTCGATGCTTATCAAGAAGACTTTACCGCCAACAAAGCCGAAACGGGCCTCAAGTATCTCACCCGTTTTAAAGAATCCGGACACAAGCTCATGGCCCTTGCTGGCGCCTTCTCTATGGGGTGGACTGGACTAGAGTCACCGACCTATACACCTGATGAGTTTATTGACCGAATTAATGCCAGAATAAATCGCCTCTCTGGACAAAAAGCCGCCTAAAACTAAAGTGTTTTTTGATGAAAGAAAGAACTTTATTGATTCTTCAAGCCCTCGTTGAGGACTTTATCGAGACCGCTAATCCTGTCGCTTCACAAAAGCTTC
>CALIGR010000015.1 GCA_938021445.1 uncultured Candidatus Altimarinota bacterium | reverse complement strand
GTTCTAGCTTAAACTTTTGACTTACATACTGACCAAACGCCTGAGCTATACTCGCAAATCCATCCTCATCAAAATCAACAAAGGCTTTTCCTCTTATATCGTACGCTCTAAATATTTTGGGATTTAAAATCATTTTCACTGGTAAATTAACTTAATTATGACAAAATCTGGATCATGAAACTAGGCAGATTTTGGGAAAAAAGACCGGTGTGGCTCGCAGGAATTACGATTTTGTTCTTTCTGGCACTTTGGTCTATCTGGCCAGTACGATCATTGATTATCGGTATTTTTAGCAAGTCCGAAACCCTACTTATCTTCACCAACGAAGCGGAAGCTCGTCCCTGTGGCGGTTTTATCACCGCGTACGGAAGCTGGAAATGGCTCCCTCCGTCTTTAAATCTTAAAAACGTATACCACCTGAATTACTTAGATTTGGGCGAGAGCGATTATCCTTTAAGTGAAATTTCTCCTACTAAAAATTTTTGGGACTTAGCCGACACTCCCGATCTTGGACAGTGCACACGGAAAATAGCCTATCATTACCAGACCAACGAGGGAAAACTTCCAACGCAGGTCATCTTAGTCGACATAGGCACTATCGAACGAGTGATCGATCGACTCGGCGGAATTCGAGTACAAGGCAACTACATTGATAGTGATAACTTTTTTGGATTTCTAACTAGAAGTGTCGCCGATATTGACCGACATGATGAAACCGCGCTGCAAAACCGAAAGGCCCCGCTCGCAGGACTTGGGAAGCGCTTGGTTTTAAAAGCACTTTTCCGTCCGTGGGAATGGCGAGCTTTAAGTCTAGAGTTAAAACGCAGCCTCGATCGAGGAGACGTCTTTGTCGAAACCACTTCTCCAGACATAAAACCCGAAAAAAATGACTTCGCTCTCATCGAATGGAACTTAGGTGGTGGGAAATCTTCAAGATTTCTACAGAAAAAAATGACGGTAAATGCCTTCGAGTCAGCACCAGAACAGTGGCGGTTTCAGGTTCAACTTTCAGTCTACAACGCTGGAGGACACGACGAGCCACTTTCTCAAAACTGGTCAGGATTATTTGAGCTCAAGGTTCCTGAATCTTTAGATCAAAATAACGCCCAGTGGAAACTGGATCTAGAAACAGGCGAGCTCGCTCAAAAAACGTTCGTCTACGACTTCCAAGGCCCCATTTCTCAGCTTGATTTTTTCAGACCCAGAGGCCAAGACTACGAGCTTGACGCTTTTATTTCACTCTTCCCACAGCAAAGTTTTGCACGACACAACTTCACCGCGAGAGAAAACGTCGGGCACTATAAAAAAGAATTTGAGAGCTTCCGACAAAGCGCTATCTGGGAAATTAAATCAGATAAGATGTCACCGTTTCTCACCCTTCATACAGTCATCGCCTACGACAACTTACCGCCAGAAATACGAAAAGACTTTGAACCCAAGAATACCGGCGATATCTGGGCCGAATTACATTTCAATGAGCCCGTACAACTCACCGAAAACTTTGAGGTAAGCATTGAGGATCGTAACTTCACTATCAAAGAAGAAACCCCTGAGCTAAAACTCTCAAACTATAAATCACTCTCAGACCAAAGAACTTTAGTCCTTCACTTTGAGCAAGAAAAATTTCAAAAAGATGAGAGATTCCATATCACCACAACAGGAGTAACTGACTTATTTGGAAATCAGATAAAACCCGTTAAGAGGACTTTGATTACGAGGTAGGAAAATTACAGAATCGTCCCAATCAAAACTCTAAAATCAAACATCCAAAACAGCACAAAATAAAGACTCGTGGTTATTAAATTTGCCCAGAAAATGGTCCAAAGAAATTTTTGGAAGTTAAGCTTTAGATAGCCAGAGAGGTAGTTTGGCAGATCAAGAGAAATCCCCGTGACATGAAAAATAAAAACGGCCTTAAACCCATTCTTTTCTATTTTTTGCTCTACATCATCTTTCTGAATACGTTTCTGTAAGCTTGGCCAAAAGTTATTTGCCCGAAGCGCTTTCCCAATCTGAAAAGAAAGTATCCCCGAAAGCATTACCCCCAACATATAAAAAACAAATGACTCAGGAAACGGGAAAAAAAGACTAGCCGCGACTAAAAAATAAAGACTCGGAAAATAAAAAAAACCGCGAGCCACGTAGGCCAAAACAAATAAAAATCCATACCACAAAGGCAAGTCAGGGCTAACGCCCAATAAATAATCTTTCAACTCTAGCTGACCCAAAAGAAACCAAAGGCCAACTGTATACACGAAAAAAACCGCCAAAAGTTTGGTAAAGTCATCATGGATGATGCGACGAAGAAGGGCTGTATCAATTTTTACTTTCATTCGTTTTCAAGCACCAGTTGCTGGTGGTTTACCTCTTTTATGATGCGTATAGTTTCTCTAATAAGTTTTCTCCATCCATAGATCTCCATGGATTCCGACTTGTTTTCAGCTGCAATTTTAGCCAGCCAGTAAAAATGATCTAGTAAGATCCGATAGCACTGCCAAAGACTATATTTCGGATCAAACATGTTGGTTGGGAGCGAATCGACTCCATTGATTTCTATGATGACAAATTTTCCTTTTTGAAAGTCTTCCAAAGTGCTCGTTCTCACGTCTAAACGCCCATAATTAAAGCCCGGTGTAGGTTTAAAAATTTCATTTAACTTTTTTTCTAGTGCTGGAGTTTTCAGATGCGTATCTTCCGTAAACTTACAGCCCATTGTGTGTGAGCCAATAAAAGAAATCTGACGCTTTTCCCCAAGTGGCAACACTTCGCTCGTGTCCACATACTCAAGATACGAGTGCCAGTAGTGAGTATACCGATAGTGATTCTTAACTAACGCCTCAATCGTACTCTTCCCGTTCCCAATAACGGTCGGAAAGTGCTTTTTATTAATACCAGAAACCCATCCTTTCCCCTTCGACCTAAGATAAAAAACGCCAAACTCCAAAGGCGCTTCAATGTATTCTTGAACGATAAAATCCATTTCAAGAAGTTTTATCTTTTCTTCAACATCGTCCGATTTATTGATCTTAATGATTCCTTTTCCGACAAAACCATAGTCTGGTTTTAAAATAACTGGGAACCCTACTTTTTCAGCAAAATTAAGAAGCTTTAACTTATTCTTTTCAGGACCATCACCCGCTAAAAGCTGGATCGCTTTCGGGTGAAAATCTGAAGCCAGCTTTTGTTGGATATGATATTTAGAAGCAAAAGCATGCCCTCCATGATCAATTCCAAAATTGGCTTTCATCAAAGTTCTCGCTCCAATAAGTCGCCCCAAACACTGAAAAGCCAGATAAATATAACCTGGCGTTTCAAACGGACGAGCGGGCCAAAATTCGTGATGTTTCATAATCATTGCAAAACTAAGATTGGCTCGCGATAACGCAAGCTTTAATCGTAGCCTTGGCTACTGAGATTTATGCCCGATCTTAAGTAAAACCGCACAAGAAACAAAAACCGTTAGAGCCATAAAGAAAAGAGTGCCTCCGTCATCTTGAACATCAATCCCCAATGGAGTGAACAAATGAAAGAAAATGGCCCCTGAAATAACCCCAAGACCAATCAACGCTCCAAGCATTCGGGTATTTTTGCTACACGTAAAAATACTATGAATGAGTAAAGCCGAAGCCATTAACTCAACCAAACCAATAGCATAACCTCCAAATTGAGCGAAAATTGATGATAGTGGCTTTAAAATAGAAAACTCCGTCATCCATTGAGCAATAGTTCCAAAAATATGCTGTGTTTCGGGCGAATCGGTAAATTTAAAAAACAGTGATTGCACAAAGACAAAACTAACCCAAGCAGACAGCGCAATGGGAAGATATTTTTTAATTTTTGAGTGAGAATCAGACATGAGAAATATAAATTAAAGAGTAAAAAGTTTTAAGAAGTCGCGACATGCTTAGCTTTTAGCATGGATGGGCTTGAAACACCGCAAATAGAAGCCACTTGGATGAGGCCTTTGTTATGAGCCTTAATGTAATTACCAATCTGTGTAACTTTGGCCTCCCAAGCTTGTGCGTAAGCTCGACGGTTTCGTTTTTTCATAGTGGCCAACCCAACCGGGCAAGTACCATGCTCTCCTGAGCAAAGCCCCGCTCGGATACACCCACCGGCAATCATGATCGAACGAGCGTTCCCCACCGCATCAGCCCCCAACGCCATAGCTCGCGCGGACATATGTGGAGCATAAAGCTTAGCCGCGGCAAAGACCTTCAATTGATCTCTAATCCCATTTTTCTCAAGCACTTCCTGGACGATAGGAAGCGCCTCATAGATCGTCTTTCCAAAAAGAACCCCAAGCGCAATTGGAGCCGCCCCAGACCCACCATCTCCACCATCAACATTAACCCAATCGACCATGAGTTCTGGGTTCTCAGACATGGTTTTTGCGAGCGGAGCAATATTATTTTCGTCTGAAATAACGACTTTAAATCCAATGGGTTTCCCTCCTGACTTATCTGATAATTTATTACAAAATCCCAAAAATTCTTTTTCTTCCCCTGGGTTATAAAAAGGGAAACGATTAGGCGAAAT
>CALIGR010000014.1 GCA_938021445.1 uncultured Candidatus Altimarinota bacterium | reverse complement strand
TGGTTTCCATTTTAAAGCATCCCATAAGAGAGAGTGATATCACCCCGATAAAAGCGTATTGGTAGAAGTTCATATACAGGATTTTTTATGTTTGTGCTTATTCTAAGACAAAAAGGCTTAAGGCTGCAAACTAATTTTGTTCAACTTCAGAAGTTTCACCTTGTAGTTCATCCCAAACTTCCTCCATTTTTTCCGCTTCTTGCTCTTGAAACTCTATATCTGAATCAAGATTACCAATGTTTCGGTCCCCTCGGTAACGTCGAGAATTGGAGTATCGTCGAGCTTCAGCATCCACGGTTTCTTCACGAGCATCTCTAGTCGCTTTTTGGTCTGCTTGATAACGGTATCCTAGTCGGTAAGGATTACGACCGTATGATCGCTGTGTTGTTTTTTGTGCTGACAAAGAGTTCCAAGATTGTTGAGTCTTAAGGCTTCCCGCTCGGTTGGTATCTCGGGATGATCGGTATGATTGTCGTTTTGCCCGGTAGTAACTTTGTTGGGTTTTGGTCGTCGATTCCATATCGCGCTTGGCTGAGTCAGAGGCTTTTCTTTTGATGCCTCGTGATGAGAAGTGTCGTCGCTCTGTAGAGGTTGACTCTTCCGCTGTCGGGAGACGTCGGTATCGGTTGGTACTTCTTGTCAGTGCGCCACGAGAGATTTTAGTTCCCCCTCGAGCCGATCTTGTTTTTTCGGTTTTAGTTTCTTCAGTTGTTGTTTCACTGTTTTTTGTAGCCTGACTCCGCAGTACTTGTCTGTGTTGAAGTCTTTCTGCGAGGCTTAGGCCTATTTTTTCGGTTTGAGCGAGTTCGCAACTTGGAACGGATCTCCAGTCTTCGGGAACATCACAAGAGTCTCGAAAGACTTGGCACTGACCGTCAGGACTAATAGCTGGCTGTACTTTTTCAGTGCAGACCTCGGTAGCGGCAAGACTTGGGAGGATAAAGAGTCCTAGTCCTAAACTTAAAAACGTAAGCCGGAAGAAATTTTTTTTCATTTTTAACATATTTTAACAATTTATTTTTAGTTTCTATTATTTAGCTCTCCGCGCGGCGAGTGCCGCTCGTATACGATCTCGCTGAGACATAGTACTTGAAGCGGTATTAGAAGATGAACGAGTTGAGGTAGTAACAGTTTTAGTTGGAGTTATTCCGATCTGTTTTTCAAGACGATTCAGTTCAGATTGTAGATTTGTCATTTGCTGTTTGATATTTCTTATCCGCGCTACGATACTGGCTTTGCTACTTGAGTCGAGTTGGGTGCTCGAAGTGCTGGAAGCGGTACTAGAACTAGTGCTACTCGCCGTTGAGGTCGTGTTTGTACTGGTGCTGATACTACTTGTTGTGTTGATCACAGCATTCGATTGGGTACTGGTTCCATCTAACATAAATTTCTTGATCGCTTTGTTTTCAAGTTTGATAACACCTCGAGAAGCTCTCGTTGAACCGTCTCTTGGGATAGCCGCAACGGTAGTAAAACTTTTGATTTCACTTTTTCCAAATTCCTTATTTTCGCCTCCTTGTTTTTTGAAAAGTGAACCTTGGTAGTAATAAACCGTCGCAGGCGAAAGATTATCAACCCTTATATTAGTCGTGTCTTGGTCAAGCGTGAGCTTTGTAACACCTGAAGTAGCTTCTAGATTTGATTGATTTGAAATCTTCATAGTATAACCATCAAAGTCTCGCTTGAGAGCTTTACTTGGTTGAGACCAAGAGAGATCGACAAAAGAATCAGCATGACTTTTGAGAATTGATCCAAATTTGATGCTTTCTTGTATAGCTTCTTCTGTGACGCTCGCGGTTGAAATAACTGGATCGGTTACAATTGCGGCACTCTGCTCAACTTTATCCCAGAAATCGACTTTCCAGGTAATTAAGTCTGATCCATTGCCCAGGACTCGTTTTCCTTCATCGTTGGTGTCATAAGTATAAACTCTTAAATAATGAGTTTTATCTCGGTCAAATCTTTCGAGGGTGAGCGTGACGCTGTTTCCACTTTCGGCAAAGGCTCGAGAAAGATCGCCTTGATAGAGACGCGCATATTTAGTTATATCAACTTGGTCTCGTTTTTGACTCCATTGGACGGCGTATCCATCTGCATTGACAGAGTCAGCCGTATTAAGCTGATCCCAGGATATAAGTAGATATTTATCATTAGGTTGAACCGTTACATTGGTTATTTTTGCCTCGGCGGAAACAGCAAAAAAAATAAGAGAGAGACAGACGGCTCCAAAAAATTGAGCAAAATGTTTTTTCATCAAAACGTTAGGTTAATTTTACAAAAGAGATTTTAAGCTAAAGATTATCAGCTTTGTGGTAATACGAGATTACTGAGTTTTGGTGACGATTTCACCTGGCTTTGCTTGAAAAAGATCCGGATTGTCTTCTTTAAGCATATTGTCGAGCCATCGGAAATGTTTCGGTGGCCAGATGACAAACTCAGCGGTTCCACGAATGTTTTCTTTTTCGACATAAGCTCGATCTATATTTCGACAGCTACCAAAACACTGTCGGGCGTCCAGGCTTTGATCTCGGTTGTCTCCAAAGAGTAGGTATTTACCTTCTGGAACGTCAAAAGTAACAACAGAAGCCTGCGTTCGTCCTTGATTTCGAACGGAGAGATAGCTTTCGTTTAACTGATAGTCTTCGATATAATTGTTGTTTATATAGACCTGCCCATCTCGGATATTGACGGTGTCACCAGGAAGTCCGATAACTCTTTTTATATAGTATTCTTGCTTGTTTTTATCTTTGTGACTGGGCCGAAAAATATTAAGTATATTATCTTTAAGATTAGGCGTTATATTACTCGGAGGTCTAAAAACAACGACTTCACCACGCTTAGGATCTCTTAAGAATTTATAGGAAAACTCATTGACAAAGACGAACTCACCAGACTCGCTCTCACAAGCCGTATCAAATACATTGAGCGTTGGGCACATAGAGGGACCGCTTACCTGGAAAAGCTGAAAAACATAAAACCGAATAAAAAGAACCAGTGCGAGCAGTACAATAAGCTCTATAAAAAAGCCAATCCATGACTGTCCTGGGTCTTTGAGAAAGCGACTAATTTGTGAGTTATCCATTCAGGGCGACACTTTAGTTGAAAAAGCAAAAAGTAAAACTTAAAATTTAACCTGATGCTAAGACTTGGATACAGTTCTTTCCTAGAAAGTGATGAAAAAATAAAGAAAGTTTTTCGGACTCCTTTTTATTTTGCGTTCCCGGGGATCTTTACCCGAGCCTTACTTTGGGGCATTATTACCTATATACTTTGGTTTTTTTACCCAATGTATCATGTCCAAAACCTAAACTGGCTCTGGCAGCTAACGGCGATTTTAGGTTTCCTGCATGTGTTTTGGCGATTTTTCTATTGGTATGTAAATGGAATTTTACTCACAACCGAAAGCGTCGTGCTCGTTGACTGGCCTCGTTTTTTTGAGCGTCGATCTACTCGTATTGATTTTCATAATCTAGATGAGATCACCGTTGAAAAAGTAGGAATGAAATCTTTTTTTCTTAATTATGGAAACTTGTTTTTTGCGAAAACCAATGGAGGTGATGCCTTTGTTGTGAAGAATATTTCAGGTCCCAATAAAGCCGCACGAGTGATTGAATCATATCGAGAATGGATACTGGATCAAAAAAACTTCAGTGAAGAATCAGCGCTTAAGGGCTTACTCTCAAATTTAGTACAGCGTCATCATGGAGGCGAGACAGAAACCGACACAAAGTCTTGGTTTCACTCAGTTACACACAAAGAGATGGGCGAGAAAAAAGAGACACGAGAAGAAACTGAAGAACGAGTTCGTTATGTAGAGCGTCCAGTTGAGCGAAGGCTAGAAGATGAAGCAATAGTAGTGCGAGACTACAAGCCTAAAAAAAGAGTGACTCAATTAGAGGATGAGTTCAACGTCGAGAAACAATTTGATGACGAAGGGGGAGTCGGCTTTAAACTATGACAGAC
>CALIGR010000013.1 GCA_938021445.1 uncultured Candidatus Altimarinota bacterium | reverse complement strand
TGATAAAAAGCTTGAGCTCGATAAAAGAATCAACGAACAGAACGACAAACTGAGTGAGATCGCCAAACTCAGTACTGACGATGCGAAGAAAACTCTTTTTGAACGAGTCGAGACTCAATGTGAATCACAGCTTTCAGAAGTGATGCGGCAAAAAGTCGAATCGATGAGGCGTGATGCTGATGTCGAAGCCTCTAATGTACTGGTTCAGTCTATTCAGCGATTTGCTTCAACGGTTACGAGTGAGTCGACCGTGACGGTTGTCAAAATAGACTCCGATGACATCAAAGGGAAAATCATCGGTCGAGAAGGGCGAAATATTAATGCCTTTGAGATTTTGACTGGAGTAGACCTCATCGTCGATGACACGCCTGGGACGATCACGATTTCATCTTATGACCCATTCCGAAGGTTTATCGCCAAGATGGCCCTTGAGAACCTCATCAAAGACGGACGAATACATCCATCAAAAATTGAAGAGTCTATCAAAAAAGCCCAAGAAAACGGAGAAAAATACTTATTAGAGATTGGTCAAAAAGCCGCCATAGAACTTGGCGTGACGGGACTGCCCGACGCTATCTTAAAACTCACCGGTAAGTTGCGATTTCGAAGCTCGTACGGTCAAAACGTACTTCAGCACTCAATTGAAGTAGCCTACCTGGCTGAAGGACTTGCCAACTACCTACCGGGAGCTGATGCCGAAATGCTCAAGAAAGCGGGACTACTTCACGATATTGGGAAAGCCGTTTCTCATGAAGTTGAAGGGGGCCACGCCATCATCGGGAAAGAAATTTTGGAAAAATTTGGGATCGAGGAACCTGTAGTCACGGCCATGAAGTCTCATCACGAAGATTTTCCATACGAGTCACTTGAAGCGAGAATCTTACAGGCAGCTGATGCGATTTCAGCTTCTAGACCAGGAGCTCGACGTGAAACTTTAGAGAAGTACATCAAACGGCTTAAAGAGCTTGAGACCATTGCTGGATCATTTAAAGGCGTCGAGAACGTCTTCGCCATCCAGGCCGGTCGAGAAGTTCGAGTCTTTGTGGATGCGAAAGAAATTTCGGATCTTGATGCCGAAAAACTCTCCATCGAAATCGCTCAAAAAATTGAGTCTTCTTGCCAGTACCCTGGTGAAGTTCGAGTGGTTATCATTCGAGAAAACAGATTTGAAGGGATCGCTCGTTAATTAAATCTTAGAAACACTATCTCAAACCCGTCTTATGGCGGGTTTTTGTTTTGCGGCAAAAAGACGAAGAACTAATTCCCCAAAAAGGTCTGATGAGCTTTCTTCAGATCGGCATTGGCATAGTGGGTGTAGATCTGAGTCGTGGCGATATTTTTGTGACCGAGGAGTTCTTGCACAGACCTGATGTCTGCCCCGTTTCGAAGGAGGGTCGTCGCGAAGGTATGACGGAGTTTGTGTGGAGTGACTGGTTTAGTGATGCCGGCTTTCCGCCCTCGATCTCGAACCATGATCTCTATGCTCGTACGGCTCAGGCGACGAGACTCGCCTTTGTCTTCTATTTCAGACTTTGCTGTACGGTTGTTTTTGGTATTGATAAATAAAGGCGCAAAAATATCAGCTCTAAAACTCAAGTACACTTGTAACTTTGCTACCGCTAAGTCTGTCAGATACACCGTTCTTACTTTTCGGCCCTTCCCAATAACCGTAAATTCTTTAAGGTCTAAATTCACCTGCTCCACATCAAGGGCACAGAGCTCTGAGATCCGTAATCCGGTGGAAAACAACATCTCAATAATCGCTCGATTTCTGGCTTCTATCAGCTCATTTTTTCCCGTTTCTAAATTTCGGAGACGATCCAGTTCTTCTAGTGTGATGCCCGAAGCGTCACTTGGGTCGGTCTTAATGAGTTCTATTTTTTCAGGTGAGAGGATTGGATCGTCCAGCTCTCGCTTCACACAAAACTTTAGAAAACTTCTGATTGGGATTAGGTAGATATTTCTGGTCGTCGCACTTACTCGCTCGCCTTTTTGATTTTTCTTTTCAAAAATCGCGTCATTAAGATCATCAAGTACTAGTAAGCTTATATCTCTAACCTCAGCCGTATCTGACATCACTTCCACTAAAAAACTAAGACTTCTGTCATAGTTTCTCAAGGTATACTGAGAAGCATTCTTAGTATTCCTTAAGTATCTCAAATATCGCTCTTTTGCTTCAGTAATCAGCATTTAACTCATCATAAATCATCCGTCACTTTTCCCCAAACCGACTCCAGAAACTGATCTCGACCTGAACCATACCGATAAAATTTATACTTAAGCGGCTGCTTGAGATAAAAATCCTGGTGATATGCTTCCGCTGGATAAAAGTTGCCTACAGGAATAATAGGAGTGAGGATTGGATCTTTGAAAATGCCTGATTTTTTTAACTTTTCTAAAGATATCTCGGCCAGATTTTTTTGATTTTCATCATGATAAAAAATAGCTGAGGCGTACTGAAAGCCACGATCCACAAACTGACCTTGATCATCCGTCGGGTCTACATGTCGCCAGAAGTGATCGAGTAGCTGCTCGTAGCTAACAATTTCTGGATCAAACATGACCTGGACCGCTTCTCGGTGACTGGTTTGCCCTGAAGCGACCGACTCGTAACTCGGGTCTTTTTCACTTCCTCCAGCAAAACCGGAGATTACTGCTGCTACTCCTTCTAGTTTTTCAAAATCGCTTTCTGTACACCAAAAGCATCCTCCAGCAAAAGTCGCTTTTTCTAACGATTTCTTATCTAGAGCCGACTTGGTAACTTGTTTTATTTCTTGTTGGTTTAACATTTTTTGGGAAAGCCTCGTGTTAAAAGCTAAAACAAAACTCAGGGTTATAAGTGAGACAAAGACAAACCAGGCTAAATATTTCATGCAACTTATTATAAGTTTAACTAAATTATTGATAAATTCTTCAATTTTTAATTGTTTTTACTTTTTAGTTAAAAAAATATAAAATTATCCTTGTTTTTCTGTTTTTTTTATAGAAAATGAGACTATGAAAAGTGACATAAAAAACAAATTCGTTTATAACTTCCGCGACGGAAACGCCCAGCAAAAAAAAATGCTTGGGGGGAAAGGCGCTAATCTAGCTGAAATGGTACAGCTTGGTATCCCCGTCCCTCCTGGATTTACCATCGCGACCAAAACCTGCTTAGCCTACCTGGGGGAAGGCAACCAATTTCCCCAGAACTGTTGGGAACAAATTTTAGACGAAATAAAAGATCTAGAGACTCAGACAAAGAAACAATTTGGAGGCACTAAAAACCCACTCCTGGTTTCTGTCAGGTCAGGCGCTCCAGTGTCTATGCCGGGAATGATGGATACGGTACTCAATCTTGGTCTTAACGATCAGACCGTTGAATCCTTAGCCACTATAACTGACAACCCCAGGTTTGCTTACGATGCGTATCGAAGATTTATACAAATGTTTAGTAATGTTGTCCTGGGCATAGATCATCACGAATTTGAAAAAAAACTAACTCAGTATAAAAGTACGAAGAATTTCACGAAAGACACAGATCTCAGTGCTGAAGATTGGCAGCAAATCATTGAGCAATATAAAAATTTGGTAAAAGAACAAAAAGGACTGAATTTCCCTCAAGACGCCGTCAAACAGTTAAAACTTTCTATTGAAGCTGTCTTCAAATCTTGGACCAACTCAAGAGCGGTCACTTATAGACGAATCTACGATATTCCCGAAGACATGGGAACCGCTGTAAACGTGCAGGCCATGGTATTTGGAAACCTGGGCGATACTTCTGGTACCGGCGTTCTTTTTACCAGAAACCCAAGTACGGGTGAAAAATCACTCTTTGGTGAGTTCTTGCTCAACGCTCAGGGAGAAGATGTGGTGGCTGGCATACGGACTCCACAAGAAATCAGCGGACTTCAAGCCCTTATGCCAAAAGTTTACGACGATATTTTGGCCGTAACCAAAAAACTAGAGTCTCACTTCAAGGACATGCAGGACATCGAGTTTACGATTGAAAATGAGACGCTGTTTATCCTTCAGACTAGATCCGGAAAACGGTCCGCTGCGGCTGGGTTAAAAATTGCGGTCAACCTTGTAGAAGAAGGATTTTTAAAAAAAACGGAGGCGCTCTTAAAAATTGAAGCCAAAGGACTCGATCAGGTTCTACATCCCAGGATCAAAACTGGCTCTAAAAAACAAACGCTTACGACGGGGCTACCCGCCTCTCCCGGAGCGGCTGTTGGCCAAATAGCCTTCACCTCGGAGTCGGCTGAGAAACTATCTAAGGAAGGAAAGAGCGTTATTTTAGTCCGACATGAAACCTCTCCCGAAGATATCAGCGGAATGGATGCCTCCGTCGGAATTTTGACCGCTTGTGGCGGCATGACCTCACACGCAGCCGTTGTGGCTCGTGGAATGGGGAAGCCTTGTGTTTCTGGTGCTAATGAAATCACTGTACGAGAGGCGGAACAACAACTCTCCATCGGGGAGCTTACTTTGGGGGAAAACGACTTTATTTCTCTCGATGGTGGTACCGGAGAAGTTATACTCGGTCAGTGCGAGACTGAGCCGAGTGCTATCGATGAAAACTTTCAAACCGTGCTTCTTTGGGCTGACGAAATTGCGAGCATGAGAGTCCGCGCTAATGCGGATACCCCTACAGATGCTACCAAAGCTCGCGAATTTGGAGCTAAGGGGATTGGTCTTTGTCGCACCGAGCACATGTTTTTTGATGAAGAAAGAATCTCTGCCATGAGAGAGATGATTCTCTCTGGCGATGAAGCCAGTCGACAAAACGTTTTAGCCAAACTTTTACCTTTTCAAAAAGAAGATTTTAAGGGCATTTTTAAAGCCATGGATGGCTACCCTGTCACTATACGACTCTTGGATCCGCCACTGCACGAATTTTTACCTCAGAAAGATAGCGACATTGAAGCCCTCTCAGCGACTATGAATGTTGACTTTGAAGTACTCAAAAAACAAGTGCTTAACCTTCACGAAGTAAACCCAATGCTGGGTCATCGTGGATGCCGGCTCATGATCACTTTCCCCGAAATCGCTCGGATGCAAGCGAGGGCTATCTCTGAAGCCGCCTGCGAGTGCCAAAAAGAGGGAATTCTTGTTCTTCCTGAGATCATGATCCCGCTTGTCGGTCTCACCAAGGAGCTTTCTTTCCTCAGAAAAGAAATTGAGTTAGTTTTAACGGAAGTCTTTATGAAACAAAAAACGAATGTAGATATAAAGATTGGGACGATGATTGAAATTCCTCGGGCGTGTCTAGTCGCTGATGAAATTGCGCGAGAAGCTGATTTTTTCTCTTTTGGAACCAATGATCTAACACAGATGACTTTTGGTTATTCCCGAGATGATGTAGGCAAATTTTTACCCGAATACATAGATAAAGATTTCATTGAACAAGATCCATTTCAGAGCCTCGACCGTGAAGGCGTTGGTAAATTGATCCGCATTGGAGTCGATAAAGGTCGACAAACTAACAAAGATATAAAAATTGGAATCTGCGGCGAGCACGGTGGCGATCCAAGTTCTATTGATTTCTGCTTTCATCAAGATTTCAACTATGTTTCTTGTTCGCCTTTTCGAGTGCCCATTGCTCGTATTGCTTCAGCTCAGAGCTACATACGCAAGTGGGGTCCTAATCGTTAGGTGGGCAAGTCAGTTTATACCCAAAGCCCCGTACCGTCTGAATAAGTGGCTCGCCAAAGGGCCTATCTACTTTGTTTCTTAGGGTCCTAATATGAACGTTGATTTTATTGATAATATCTCCGTGATTTATTTCCCCCCAGGCCGCGGTTGCGAGTTTCTCAAAAGAAGTCACTCGGTTTTTATGCCAAATTAAAGTACTTAAAAGGGCGAATTCCTTTTTAGTTAGTGCAATATTATGCCCCTTCCTACGGACACTCATATCCGTCAAATTAACCATCAAGCCACCACAGCGCATAATATTTTGACAGTTACCGTTTGCTCGACGAAGCAGACTCTTTACTCGTGCCATTAGCTCTGAGACCGCAAAATCTTTCACCAGATAGTCATCGGCTCCTAGATTCAGTGCGAGGGTTTTATCCTCCACTCGCCCTCGCGCTGATAAGACTAAAATAGGGGTTTCTATTTTAAGTGATCTTAATGACGTAATAACTTCTATCCCTGATTTTTTGGGCATCATCAAATCCAAAATAATCAGATCATACTTCTGCCTCCGACAAAACTCGACGGCCTCTTCTCCGTTTACGGCTGCGTCGACCTCAAACTTCTCATTCTTTAAAACGACACTCAGCATTTCTACAATATCAGGGTGATCGTCAACTATTAGCGCTTTCATATTATTGAATGTTATAAAACAACCTTTTTGCTAAACTAAATATTTCAGTAAATCAAATTTTTTTAAATAATTCCCTCAGGAAAAACTCAGATTTCTCCAAACATAAAAAACGTCACAAATTATACATCACCCGTCTTTTAGAAAAGGTTTAAACAAATTAAAGTTGTCAGACACGACAAAAATTCTATATTGCCACAAGATTTACAAACGCGGCCGCCCGCGTATATATAAGAAGTCATGAAAAAAGTTTTAGAAACGCTTTCGCACATCTGGGCTATTCCGGCCTTAAAACAGAAAATTCTTTTCACTATTGGTATTCTTGTTCTCTTTCGAGTTCTGGCTCATGTGACTATCCCTGGAGCCGACGTAGAAGCCATTAAGTTGCTTTTAGCCAACCAAGGGCAAAGTCCACTTGGTGTCTTCTCGCTGCTGACTGGAGGGGCCATGGAAAATTTCTCTATTGTGCTTATGGGGCTAACTCCATACATCAATGCCTCGATTATCATGCAACTTCTTGGCGTGATTATCCCGCAGATTGAAAACCTCAAAAAAGAAGGAGAAGCCGGACAAATGAAAATTGCCCAGTACACTCGATGGCTCACCGTACCACTCGCCTTTGCTCAAAGTTACGGAATGATGTTGCTTATAAATCGATTTTCACCTACTCCGATAATCGATACGACTGACATGACCACCATGCTCCCAATGATGCTCACGGTAACCGCCGGGACTATCCTGCTTATGTGGCTTGGAGAACTTATCACTGAGAGAGGTATCGGAAACGGTATTTCACTTCTTATCTTCGCCGGGATTGTTTCAATCGTTCCACAACAAATCGCCGGAACTTTTGCTGGGGCAACTCCCCCAATTATAGCGCTTCTTATTATTGCGACTATCTTGTTGACCATCTTCGTTGTGTACATCACCGAGGCTGAGCGCCGAGTGCAAGTTGTCTACACTGGTAAAAAAGGCAGCGTGCAGCAAAAGTCATTTTTGCCCCTAAAAATCAATCAAGCGGGGATGATCCCGATTATCTTCGCGATTTCGGTCATATCTTTCCCGTCTATCATGGCCCAACTCGGGAGTGAGGGGGCTAACGCGACTTTCCAATCTATATCAAACTGGATTCTAGCGAACTTCAATCCATCTTCGCCCTCTGTATATTACAACGTTGTCTACGCGCTACTCATCTTTGGATTTACTTTCTTCTATGTTTCTATTGTTTTCGATCCAAAGAAAATCGCTGAGAACATCCAAAAACGAAGTGGTTATATTCCAGGGTTTCGACCAGGAACGGAAACTGAAGGCTTCCTTGAGTCTACTATG
>CALIGR010000012.1 GCA_938021445.1 uncultured Candidatus Altimarinota bacterium | reverse complement strand
CTTGAGGAAACCGATGGATCGGAATTAAAACACCGAATGTTTACTTTCTGCCCCAAGCTCTCCCATCCGTATGTATCAACAAGCGACTCTACAATCGTCGCGAGCTTGATGCCGTGCAGAGGATCGTTGGTAACATTCATTTCGGTGTGTTTTAAAGAGTATTCAGATTTTATAGTATTTTGGGGATATAAAAAATTTGTTGTGAGATTTGGGGCCTGCTGATCGAGGGTTCGTTATAAAAAACAGGTATAGTCTCGTACTTATTTTTTAAGGATTGACATCACGGAGCGAAGCTGAGTAGTTCCTTCGCTGCTTAACATAGATATACGAACAACCTCACCTAATAGACTGTTTAATGCAGCTCTAAAGTCTACCTCTTCCAGAGTTAGCAAGACTTCTTTTTCTCGTACTTTTTGGTGAAGGGTCTTATCAGCTACATTTCGCAAGCTACTTTCAAGCTTTTCAATAAGATTTTTATTACTTTTCCCCCAACCATAATTCGCGACAACGCTTTGAAAATTATTAGAATTAAAAAATGGAGGGACATGATCCAATATGGCCCTTTGTAGCATTACTAAACTGTATAAATTATTATGTTTATAATTCACATTTATTTCTCTGCAAAGCTCGGTAAGAACTGTTGTCGGGAATGTTTTATTTGCTGATTCTAGTTGATTAATGATATCTGTTGAAATGTAATTGTCGGTATTCATAGCCCTTGAATCTGCCGGTAATAAATTAAGAACGAATACCTTGTTTTTTTCTTGGTAGCTAAAGTCTTTAATCCAAAATTTTTGTTGAATAATTATACCAATCTTGCGCTCAATTATATTTTCTTTTGAAAATTTTGTATCTAAATCGGAAGTAATAATCTGTGGATTTTCGGGTGAAACATCTAGAGTTACTTCTCTACCATCTCTAAGTTTAAACTTAGTAAATTCTTCGATAAAAACTCCTTTAGACTCTTGATTATTATAAATGAAAGTTGATTCACCTAATTTCGCTGAAATTATTTTATAAATATCCATTATTTCTGTAATTTTACATTCGCCTAGACATCCAAAAACATCTATAGACTTAACCTCTTGAGCATAAACACATAGCCTAATTTAAAAACTAAAACTAGTAAATTTTTTGAGAATTCCTTATGCCGTTAATAAATCCGGTGGCCTAATTTTCAGACTTAAGAATAAAGCCCCCAGTCTCTAGCTACAAACCAATTAGGTGACCAAGAGATGTAATTTTCTGGACTAAATTTTTTTTCGAGCTTTTCTATTTCAAGAAGTTGATCAGGAGTAATCGACAGGTTATGGATCCCCTCTGGACTGTCTAAGTCATAAAAATGGTAACGGTCCGGATTTACTTCTAAGTTTCGTCTTGATGGCCCAAAGTCAAATGGTACACAAATTCTTTCGATAGCTCCTTTTTCCTTCGAATTGATCGAAACCTTTAATAGTTTTTTTTCGTTTATTGCAGAAATAAATATGTCGTGGTTATTCATTTTAATAAATTTAAGAAATATAAAATTATTTAAATAATTACTTATTTTTGAAATAATAACAATTTCTTCTTTTCTCGCTCCTCCCTCTTTCCTTAATTTCTAACGCTCATTGACTAAACCAATAAAATAATATATTTAGAAGCTAAATGATTAGATTAAACTGGGGACCACATGAGTTTGGACAAGATTCTTTTTGGTATATAGCGCTTCCACAATACGGTGGAGATATACGGGCGCAATTTGAAGCCTCACACGAAAGTCATGACGAAGAAGAAACTACTGATTTGTATCTGCGAGTCAGGAAAACCTTAAACGATGTTGTTGCACTGATTGCTGCAGAAAAAGATGAATCTACTCACTACAACTTAAGCTTTGTTAACTACGGTTCGGAAGCTTTAATTTTTAGGTTAATGTCTCTTACCGGTGAATTAACGACTATCGTCATTAACCAACCCTGCCAACCTCCAGAAAAACTTATTACTAAGTTTGAAGGTTTAAAAAGGCTTCATGCACAAGACCATCGTTTTGTCATTAGGCCTGACACGCTCTACTCTACTTCAGATGCTGATTTCAATGCCTACACCGCTGAGTATTTCCCAAGTGCAAAATGCCCAGCTTACTCTGATCAACACCAAAGTTTTGGCATCTACGATCCTGATCCAAAATATAGGTTTATACCTTTCTCAAAAGAAAGAGCTGACCGAATTAAAACGTCTCAGATTGCAGTACTGGTAAATTATTACGACGAAGAACGTCAACAAGGCTTGGGATCTGTTTATGCTAGTGGCAGTGATTTTCTTTTAGCTGAAGAGGTTAAATTTGATGATCCCGATTCGGTTTTAAATAGTCTCCGATTGATTTCACCTCGAGGTTTTATTTCGATCCCAAGAGATGAGTATCTAGAACTTCTAAGAGAAGAATTTTCTACGGGAAATAAAAAGATAAATCCTAATTTTCAAATCAACCAGAAAAATGGTGAAGCGTTCCCACTGGATGTAATCGATACCGGAATTGCCCTAGGAGCAAAGCTCGCACAAGAAAGAATACTTTAGTAAAGTTAGAAGTGATAAAAAAACTAATGTAACCGCAATCTATGCTACACTAATAAATATCTAAATATTTCTAAAATGAAACACACCATCACCAACCGAATCCTCATCGGGAAGATCATCGGAATTATTGTGGGGCTTTCCTTCTTTTTTGTCGCGCTACTTTTGAAGGCGCCACTTGACCTGAGACTTGGAGTTGGGCTGGTTTTATTTTATGCTTTTATGGGAGTCGTGATTGCGTTTATGGGAATGTTTGAGAGACACCCAGTGCTTAATTTTAAAATGCCTTGGTGGTTTCATGGAATTGTCGTCGGTGCCATCATGCACTTGATGCTCGTACTTCTCTGCTACAACCAGCTAATCGTGATCATTAAGCAGATGGATATTTGGGGACTCGTTTCTCCTTGGTGGATATTGATAGACGGCGCGATCCTCGGTCTTGTTATGTCTTTTTTTCAGACTAAGTTTGCAGGAGAAGGCATGCTGCCGATTAAGTAAAACTTTGATTAAATTTTTTAAAACAAACAGATGAAGCGCGCTAAAGAACCTTGGGATGTCTTATCCGACGAATCAAGGGAAGTCGTTATCGAGGAGCTGATGCGTTTTTACAAAAGCGAGTTCGATCAAGATCTAGGAATGATCAAAGCGGATGTACTACTCGATAAGTTTTTAGAGCTCACAGCTGTGGAGATTCACAATGAGGCGCTTGATGGTGCCGAACGACTCATAGAAGATCGTATTGGTGAACTCAAGATGGAGCTCTACATGCTCAGAAAATCAAACTCAGATTAAACTTCATGTGATAATAGGAATAAAACTCATACAAAAGCAAGGCTCTTAATCTTTATTCTCGACCAGAATTGGCCAACTTTTGAGCAACACAACCGTGAGTGGCGCCGCGACAATCAGCCCCCATACACCAAATAACATTCCCAAAAATACCTGCAAGGTAATTGTAAGCGCTGGCGGAACTTCAACATACTCTTTTTCGATGATAGGCATGAGTAGATTTCCCTCGACTATTTGAATACCGATAAAAAGCAAAGCCACATAAACAACCGTTTCGACTCCGACAAATGAAGCCACAATCAAAGCTGGAACCGCTGAAGTCATAGGGCCTAAGTTTGGAATAAATGAAAATAAGCCAGCTATTAAGGCTAAAGCCAAAGCATATTCAACTCCAATAAGACTCAGACCAATGAAAGTGGCAATTGCAATACTAACCATAGCAATTAGTTTTCCTTTAAGCCACTTCTTTAAACCTTCGTAAACATCGTGCTCAAGTTTTTTGTAAGTGCTATCATCCCACCATACACAAAAACTTCGTAGCCCTTTTTGATATACCTTTGGAGTAATTGAGATAAAAATTCCAATAATAGCTACTACAAACAGTGTCCCCAGCAGAGTAAAGACACCTGTAAGGTTTTTCAGAGAAGCGCTTCCTATACTTTGGCCTGACTTTTCAACTAAGTTTGAAACCTCATTTGATTTCTGTAACCAACCTTGCGCTTGCTTAAAAAACTCCTGTAGCTTTGTGACCAACTCTCCGAATTGGTCGTACAACTGATACGCAAAAAATCCTAAAAAAGAAACCATGGCCATGGCTATCAAAAATAAAATTAAACTTATGGAGATAATATAAGAAATCTTAAATTTTTTTTGCAAATAAGACGCGAGCTCAATCAAAGCAATAGCGATAAGAATTGCTGTGAAAATTTGCCATAGAATGTTTATCTTAAAGTGAATCATCAGAGCAAAAATCAATAACGCTAAAATCCCTCGGAGTATTTTAGTTGTTGATTCAGTGCTTTTCATTTATAACGGTGGGGAAAAATAAAAATGAGAAATTTTTTTGATCGATTTGCAAAAATTAAACATCAAGAGATATCTCAAATTGAGGCTATCGTGTCAAACCCAAAGTTAGATAAGGCTGGCCCCGTTGCCTCAACGGCAGATCAGGATCAGTACAGCGAAAGACCCGAGCCTCACCCACTCTCCCCAGCACAAAAGGCTTTAGAGAAAAATCCTGTAATCGTAAAAAAATCACTCTGGCGGCTGGCTGGAGAGCTCAGTATTGTCGTGCTTTTTTTCGTTCTTGCTCAGTTTGTAGTAATTATGCTTTCTAATTTGTTTAATAATTCTGGAGGCGGTTTTGATATAGTACTGTTTCTTATTCTTGAAATCTGCTTACTGGCTATTATTACCTTTATCTCTGTCTACCTAATAGCCATGAGAGAAATTTGTAATTATAAGATTAATCACCATTCAATTAGATATCGAAGAGGTGTATTTTTTCCAAGAGAGCAAGTTTTTGCCGTTAATCAGGTTCGGTCCTGTGATGTAAAGAGATCGATTCTAGGTGTCGTCTTAAATTTTGGAAATCTCATGATTAAGAACCGACTTGTTAACGAAGAAATGACCATGGTGGGGATTGATAATCCTGAGAAAATCCAAGATCTTCTCAAGAAACTTAATCCACATGATGTTTCCAAAAAAAACCAAATTTAAACTTTAAAAATTAACAAAAAAACTGTAGGCTCAATTCAGCGTTTATCTATTTCCTAATCACTTATAAAAATGCTTGATCTTATCGCTGTCATTTTGTTTTTTGGTTGGTTATTAGGTTTTTTTGCCTTTGGAGAGGCGGTTGGCACCTTTATTCATATTTTACTAGTTCTTGCTGTTATAACGGTTCTTTACCGTATTATTAAAGGAAAGCCAATCGTAAAATAAACATCCCGCTCCTTACTATTTTTTATTCTTAACTTTTTAAACTATGTCTTTATTTGACGCCGTCATCGATAAATTAAAAGCTCAGTACGATCAAGTTGTCGCTGAAGCTGAGGAAGCCAAAGCTGATGCTGAAATTGCCACAAGCCCAGAGTATCTAGAATTTCAATCAGCTAAGTCAGACTTTGAATCCATGCTTGATGGGCTAAAGGATTCAACGGAAGATTCACTTGAAACTGTTCAACAAGAAGCCATGGCTAGCTACAAAAAACTTGAAGCGAAATGGCATGAGCTCAAAGCTAAAATGTAATCTTCACGTTTAAATAAATTTTAGATTAATTAAATAAGACTTAATCAATTGAGTCTTATTTTTTTATTCATTACTTTCATTAAAATCTTATAAAAAACAGAATTCAAGAATGATAAAGAAAATGCTAACGATTTACAGTGCTACACTCTTATGTGGCTGCGGTTTTTCTGAAGTCACGACAAATCAAGAACCACAATCTATAACTCCCTCCCCTCCTACCAAAACAAGTAACAATAAAATGATAAGTGAACCTGAAATAAAAATAGAACCCCCCGCACCAGAAATCGTCCTTGAGAAAAAACCGGTCTGTGAAGTCTTTGACGACTTTAGTGGAACTCAAGACGTTAACTGGCAAAGAGTCAACGACAACGTCATGGGAGGAAGATCAACTGGTGGTTTTGAAATCATAGATCAGAGTATGGTCCTCAGCGGATCGATCAATCTCAATGGCGGTGGCTTTACTTCTGTCCGTGCGCCACTTCCCAAAAAAATATTAGAAAATTTTGATGCCGTTACCTTCCTCGCCAAAAGCGACGGCCGTGGGTATGACTTAACTTTTCGAGATGAAGCCCGACGCAATATCTCACATCGCGCCCCACTTGATTTAAAAGCCAGTGAGGCTTGGCAGGAAGTGATGATTAAATTTTCAGATCTAGCACCGGCGTTTTTTGGTCGGCCGATTGACGCACAAAGTTTTAATAAAGATGAAGCGCGTGAGATTGGGATTATCCTCAATGACGGTCTTGGTGGAGGCTATGAGCTGAGTCTAAAAGAAATCCGGTTTTGTAAAAGTGCGGGTTAAGAAGTTTTTATTTAACCTCCAGCGCAAATATGGCTAAGTTTAAAATATGAAAAACGTCCCCTTAAAATGCGCCTGCGGTAAAGTTCAAGGCCTTGCCAAAAACGTAGCGCCAAAAACCGGTAACCGAATTGTCTGCCACTGCACGGACTGCCAAAACTTTGCTCAGTACCTAAAGTCATCCACTACCCTCGATGAACATGGTGGGACTGATATTTTTCAAATGCCACTCAATGGCGTCGAAATCACTCAAGGAAAAGAACACATTCAGTGTATTCGATGGAATAAAAAAGGACTGTTTCGGTGGTACGCTGATTGCTGCAAAACGCCTATGGGAAACACTATGTCCTCAAAAGTCGCTTTCATCGGTGTCATCCATGACTTTATGGACGACGCAAAATCCCGTGATGAAAATTTAGGCCCCGTCAGAGCCTATGTCATGATCCCCAAAGAACCTACCCCAAAAAGGAAGGCCACCTCGATGCTCAAGGCTGGACCTCAAATAATACTAAAGTTAATCACGTGGAAACTAAAAGGACTCAATAAACCTTCGTCGTTTTTTGAAGAAGATGGAACGCCGATAGCAACTCCGAAGATCATGAGCTAACGAGGCTTTTACTTATTCTCAAAAACAAGACAGTAGCTATGTTGGGCTGAAGCGGACTCACTTCCAGTCTCATGCAAGAAGACAATTTCTCTCTCAAAAAATAAATGTTTACTGACGGCTGAAGCGACATCCCACGCTAGGGGTGTCATTGGTTGTCCTTCCCCAAATGTGTTTGAAACTTCAATGACGACTTTCGCGTTGGGTTTCATTCTTTCTTTTACCTGTTTGTAGACATCCTCAATGCTTTTTAGATAAGACTCGTAGTTGCCTTTTTCATGATAATTTGACAGTGGATTCTCTTTATCAAAAGAACGCATATAAGGAGGTGACGTGATAGAGAAGTCAAAAAGAGGTAGATCCTGTTTTTCAATTTCCAGAGCACTTCCATGGATAACTTTAGACGGACTTTTTAATTTTTTTGAAATAAATTCACATCGGTCTTGTTCGTATTCAATACCAATCCCCACTCGACCAAGTTCTTGAGCGACTATCAACGTCGTCCCAAAACCGGCAAACGGATCGAACACAATATCGGAAGGTTTAGTGTAATTTTCAATAAATTTTTTCGCAAAACCCTTTGGGTATCGGACATGAGCGTCTTCTCCCATACCAATATCGTCCAGCTCGTAGGGGAGAGAAAAATAAGATTTAGCTTTTTTCATGACTATGTCAGTATACTTAAAAATGATTTAAGAAATAGATTTGAAACATGACTCATCAAAAATACTGGTTCCGACAAAAAACCTATGGCTACGGAATTACTCCGTGTAGTTGGCAGGGATGGCTCGTGACGCTTATTTATATACTCGTCCTCATTCTTATTTCCGTCGGAATAACTAACCAGTATGAAAATCAGCCAGGTGTACTTATTGCCCTATCCAGCGTCATAATTTTAGCCTCTGTTTATATTTTCTTAAAGCTCACCAAACCCGTCACTCAAGGAGAGCTGAAGTGGCGTTGGGGGAAGTAGGTTTAAAAGAATTTAGGTTTTTAACTTTTATTCCAGGGCATTTTCCCAAGTAACGCGGCCATGCCGCACCAACCAGTAACACCAGCAAAAACTAACCCCGCTCCGACAAAAGTAGATAAGTAGAGGCCTTCTTTGTGTCCTAAAAAATTCAAGAC
>CALIGR010000011.1 GCA_938021445.1 uncultured Candidatus Altimarinota bacterium | reverse complement strand
CCTCTGACAAAAGAAGTTACTTTCGCAAATCGGTCCCAATCAAACTCAAACGAGCCATCTTTAGTCGCTTTTCGGAGCCCATAAAGTCCGGATCCAATCTGAAAAATTAGCTGTCCATACTCATCAGTGAGTGCCTCTGGGTTTGGAAATTCTTTTAAATCTGCATCCCAGTCAATGGTATAAAAAACAAAAGCCTCTTTATCAAAAAGATAAAGATCTCTCATTCCTTTTGGTAAGACCCTACCACCAAGGGAATCAATGAAATTATTTTTAAGCCGAACCCCCGGTATCAAAAAATACAACACCTTTAAAAATTTAGGCAGAGCCTTGTACTTAAAAAATTTACGATCTTTACGAAATTTAACTTTAGGAATATGGTGAACCGAAAGCCCACCTTCTCCCGTATTAAATGGCGCTTTTGCTTCTGCACAAGCCGCAGCCATAGCTGAAGTTGCCTCAAACCCCAAAGCTCCCAGGCTCATCGCACTACGATAAAAATAAGACTGCAACTGAAACGGATACTTTCTTCTTTTCCCACCCAAGAGCGGATAGATCGGATTCATTTCCTCCACATTTAAAGGCGTCGGGCTATGCACCATTTGATGCTTTCCATCATGAAGGTTTCCAGTCGTATCAAACTTATCAAAAGCAAAATAGCCACTGTCGCCTTTGGCTACCTGCAAAATCCAATCAATGACAAGCCGAGGCGCAAAGGCGTTATCATCTCCAAAATACTGACGGAAAAAAGGTCTTAATTCGTGAAAAAAGTAACGCATACGTCCCAAAACCGGAAACTGCCCCTTCAGGATATTATGACGCTGAAAGTAACGATCATAGGCAAATAAACCGAATAAAAAAACAACGGCTAGAACCACCAAAAAAACAAGCCCGATAAAGACCCAGCCCAATAGACTCCAAACGGATGTAATTAATAAATCTAACATGCTTTCTAGACTATCATGCAACTTCAAAGTGAGCCTGTAAAGTGCTTTTGGTAGTCCAAACTACTTTTGCTGAGTGACTCATCTCCACTTTTTGGATAAATTAAACGTGATGAAAAATACAGAAAACCTAGAGCGACTTTTTAAGACACTTGATGAGTATCTTACGCATCGAAGAGACGGAAAAGTCGTAGACTATAAAGATTATCAAACGCTAAAAGCTGAGCTAGCGCCACTGCGTAAAACTCAAACCGGGAACTGGGATCAACTCTGGGAAACCGTTGACCAATACCTAAAGTACTCAGTTAAAACCGATCACCCCCAGTTTTTTAACCAACTCTGGTCTGGCCAGTCACTCCCAAGTCTTATTGGTGAAATCATTTCAACCACCGCCAATACTTCTATGTACACCTATGAAGTGAGCCCCGTAGCAACGATCTTAGAAAACCAACTACTCAGTGAGCTTAAAAAAATAGTAGGCTTTGAAAACGGAGAAGCTCAGTTTACGACCGGTGGTAGTAATGGAAATTTGGTCTCTATGCTGCTGGCACGTGAAAAAATATACCCTGGATCAAGTCAAACAGGACTCGCTGGCAAAAAACCGCTCGCCATTTTTACGTCAAAAGAGTCACACTATTCATGGGATAAAGCCATTAATGCAACCGGCATCGGAGCTGAAAACCTCTATCATATTGATTCCGATCAAAGTGGCGCCATGGACGTCAACGACCTAGAAAAACAAATTAAAAAAGTAATTGAAGAAGGAAAAGTGCCTTGCCTTATTGGAGGCACCGCCGGAACAACGGTTCGTGGAGCTTATGATCCTTTTGATCAAATCGCTAGCATCGCTCAAAAATACAACTGCTGGTTCCATATTGATGGTGCTTGGGGCGGTTCCGTCATTCTTTCCGAAAAGCACAAGCCGCTACTAAACGGCGTAGAAAAAGCCAACTCATTTAGCTGGGACGCGCATAAGATGTTAGGGCTTCCTCTTATGTGCTCTATGCTCTTTGTTCGCGAGTCAGGATGGTTTGATAAAGTATTAAATCTCGGAGATACCTCTTATATATTTCATGGGGAAGACCGGCCGGACTTAGGTCCCTACTCGCTCCAGTGTGGTCGAAAAGTAGACATCCTAAAATGGTGGCTTGAGTGGCAATTTTATGGAAAAGAAGGCCTAGAATCAAGGGTCAACAACTTAGTCGATCTTGGAAAATACGCTCAAAAAATCATCCAAAATCATCCAAATCTTGAATTACAATCAGAACCCTGGATTGGAAATATTTGCTTTCGCTACATCCACTCAGAAGTTAAAGATTTAGATAGATTTAATCGTCTAGTAAGAGACCAACTACACCAATCAGGTAGTAGCTTCACTAATGTCGCTTACCTCGATGGCGAGCTTACTATTCGTCTTATTCTCTCTCACTTTGAACTAAAATCAGAGGACATAGATACATTTTTTGAAAACTTTATATCTATGGCAGAAAATCATCTATCTTGAAAATAGCCTCCTCAATCAGCTCTGGGTACTCCCAAACAATAAAGTGATTCACTCCCTCCAGTTTTTGGTAATCAACCCAGACTGAGTTCGTAAGTTTTCCAGCCATAAAGTCTCCATTTTCAACTGGGACCAGCGGATCATCCGTTCCATGAATAATGACAACGGGTACTTCAATGGTCTCCCACTCAAGCTGCATAGCTTCCAAGTATTGTTTAAACGACATAATCTCTTGGTTACTCACCTTCGCCGCTGGGGGAATAATATTTCGAATAAGTGGCCAATTAGCTGGGTACTGTATCCAGCGAGTAAATTCTTCAGCTGGGTCCGCCGATCCGGCAACTAAAACAATCCCTTTTACTTTTTCTGGATACAAAATCGCCATCTTCGCCGCTAAAGGCCCCCCCAAAGAATGACCCACAACAATGACTTTTTGACCTTCTGGGATTCGGCTAAATACTTGAGCCATTTGATGAACCTGCTCGGGAAGTGAGCGCTGAGTTTTACCATAGTCTGAAAAACCAAACCCTGGACGATCAACCGCGATAAGTCTGAAAGCGTTTCTCAAAAATTCGTTTTTAAAATAATCCTCCCAGCCATCCCACCTTCCCGGTGATCCATGGATAAACAAAACAGGGCTCTTTTCTATGGCTCCAGTATCAACCCCATAAAGCACTCTATCTTTATAAGTTAATCGAAAATCTTCTACAAAACTGACTGATTCCTGA
>CALIGR010000010.1 GCA_938021445.1 uncultured Candidatus Altimarinota bacterium | reverse complement strand
CCTTCATTTTTTTCAAAGACGTTCCAGAGGATGACATTGGCTGTTTTTCTTCCAACCCCAGCGAGTTTTACCAGCGCGCTCATATGATCGGGGACCAGTCCATCGTGTTCAAGTAAAAGTTGCTCAGCACATTTTTTTAGATTTTTAGATTTAGCTTTATAAAATCCTGTCGAATAAATTTGTTGTTCAAGTATTTCTATGGGTTTAGCGACAAAAGCTTCTAGGTCTGGGAAATTCTTAAAAAGATCGGGCGTGACTTTATTGACCTGATCATCGGTACACTGCGCTGACAAAATGACCGCAAAAAGTAACGTCCAGGGTTTTTCGCGGTCCCACGTAAGATGACAAATCTCATCTTGATAATAGTCCGTTATCTTATCGGTAAAAATTTTGGGATTAATGCCTTTCGTCATGCAGGACAGATTTTAGATTAAAAGTTGGAAAAAGTCATTCCGGCTTGTCCGGAATCAGGTACTATTTTAGAGTACAGGATGCTGGACAAGTCAGCATGAATCTGAGTTATGACGAGATATTTACTCGCTTTATTTTTTATCCCTTCTCTCGTCTTCGCTCAAGACGTAGGAGAGAGCATTGACTCGCTTCTTGAACAATTTTTTGGTTCAGGTCAGACGCCTATTGATTACCAAATAGACATTGACCCTGAATCGGTTGAGACGCTTGAAAATGAAAGATTTGGTGATATTTCAGAAGAAGAGTTACGTGAGGATATAGAACGTTTGCAACAAGCCATTTGGGAAGAGGAATCAAAATTAGAAGCGCATAGAAGCGGTGTTAAGTCAGTTCAGATGAGTCTCAGATCCGCGAATACCGAGACCGCGCGACTCCAGAGGCAGTTAGAGCTCGTTGATGCCCAGATAGGGCTTAATAAAAAGCGAATCGAGTCTTATATTGGGCAGACAAAGCGCTGGAAAAAATCACTGGAAGACCTCAGTCGAGAAAGAGAATCACTTAAGACCAAACTGAGAGTGTACCAAAGAGAGTACGCCTCAATTGCTTCGCAGGAATATTTGAGACTCGAAAATCGTCAGGATCCATACTTTCAAACGGTTTATTGGCTGCTCTCCAAACGAACCGTAAGTGAAATACTGGAAGACAATCAAAGACAGAGAAATGATCTAATTCGTAAAAAAACACTCCTCAATCAGATAAAGTCACTCAAAACAAAACTAGAGAGTGAGGAACGGCAAACGGCGATTCTCTACTCACAACTGACAAAACTCCTCACTAAAGAGCAGCGAGAACGATCAGGACTTAAACAAATGGCCGAGGCTCAGCTCGTTATGCTTGAGAGACTAAAGCAAGATAGTCAGTCTCGATCCACATCACTTTCTCAAGCGAGACAACGCCAGTCAGATTCTACGAGCTACCTTCGAAATCTAAGACGGTCGCTGGGAGAAACAAATGCAAATTTGAAACTCGCACAAAATTTGTCAGCTGGTACTCCAGCGGTTTTAGTGCCTCAAGATCCAGAAGCTGAGGTCGATGAGATGGGGCTCGCGGTGATTAAGCCAAGTCTTTTTGTCTGGCCCGTTCAACAAGAAAAACGAGAAGTCTCAGCGCATTTCCATGATGAAGCTTACGCTGAGCAGTTTGGACGAGAGCATGATGGGATAGATCTTCCAGCGCCACAGGGCACAAATCTTCTGGCCGCTGCGAACGGTCGTGTCGAAAAAGTCTCTGACAACGGTTTTGGATATTCTTACATCATTCTCAAGCACGAGAATGGTTTTTATACGGTCTATGGCCACTTGAGCAAGATGCTCGTCGAGGTCGGCAGTACGGTCTACCAGGGACAGATTATTGCCCAGTCAGGAGGGACTCCCGGTACTCGTGGTGCGGGATACTTCACCACAGGCCCCCACCTGCACTTTGAGGTATTTAAAGGCGGCGAGTTTTTAGATCCGAGACTCTTTCTTCCGGCACATGATTAGAATATATATAAAAAAAGTGTATAATCGGCGTGATGAAACATCCACTCCAGCACGAGATCTACGACGTGAAGAAGACCTTTGAGCAAAACTATGCAGAAGGGCCTTTTTATGACGGAGATTTTCCAGGCAAGCTGCCAGTCCCTAAAACGAAAATTAAACTCTGGGATTTTGAAGTAAACTCAAGACTCGGGATCCCGGCTGGACCACTGTTTAATAGCAACTGGCTAAAATTTTACGCTCAGTTTGGTTTTGATGTCTTGGTCTATAAGACCGTCAGAAGCATAGAGAAACCCTGTAACCCGTTTCCTAATTGTCTCTATGTAAATCCAGAAACCCAATTAAAAACAGACCTTAAAAATAAACCAGAGCTAATCGTAACTCGAGAACCCGAGTTTGTAGAAGACCTGACGATTACAAACTCGTTTGGCATCCCAGCGGTGAGCCCGAGTATTTGGCAGGAAGACTTAGGGAAGGCTCATGAGGCGATTGGAGAAGGACAGCTGGTGATTACTTCTATAACCGGGACAGGTGGAGCCGAAGGGCGAAACCTTATCGATGATTTTGCCTACACCGCCGCGATGGCAAAAGAAGCGGGAGCGGTGATCATTGAGGCTAACTACTCTTGTCCAAATCTCTGTGGAGGTGATGCAGAAGGGGACTTATATACTGATCCAGCGGGCTCGGCTGAAACTTCAAGACTTATGAGAAAAGCCGTAGGCGCATCAGTCCCATTGATGATAAAAATTGGGAATCTTCCGTATCAAAAACTAAAAGAAGTTGTCAAAGCCAATAGCCCTTATGTTGATGGTTTTGCGGGGATCAACACTATCCCCGCGCATGTAAGAACCCCAGACGGTCATCAGGCTCTGCCGGGAGAGGGGAGACTGCAATCTGGAATTTGCGGTGCAAAGATCCAATCAGAATCTCAGCTTTTCACCGAAAATATGGTCAAGATTAGAGAAGAATTAGGTGGCGATTTTGTGATTTGTGGGGTTGGTGGCATCATGAACGAAGATGATTTCCAGTCTCGTTTAGAAACCGGTGCCGATATCGCCATGTCTGCCACAGCGGTCATGTGGGATCCATGGATCGCGGTTAGATCGAAGGAAAAGTATCAATAATTTTTTGCTCTGATGGAAGTTCTGAATACGGATTTATCTTATCTATCGGCAAATGAATCTTTAGTTATAGAGCCTTTAGGTGATTTTTCACAAAGAGATTTAAGTGGATTCTCCACTAAGAGAATAGGAGGAGATCATTCTCTTTCTTTTGTTGCCGTCGATGAAGTTCCTTGTGCACGTTTTACTATTGAGCCAAGTGACACCTTATACCATGGTGGGTTTAAGTCAGAGCTAAGAGATCCTTTTATCGCAATGCCTGGTGACAGTATCAGATATGATCTTTTATTAGCGATCCCAGAGTCTACGCTGAATGAAAATCCGCAATTAGTAATAGCACAATGGCATGATCGAAAAATAGACGGAGTGCCAGCAGCACGGCCACCTTTGGCTTTGAGACTTTTTGAAGGAAAACTAATTGTTTCGATGTTTAATGACCAAGTTTTTAATGATGATCCAGACGGGAAAGGCTTAATCCTAGGAAGCCTAGAAGCTTCGGTACTTAGAGACTTAACTAGTTTTAGAGTTGAAGTAAAATGGGAAGCTGGTCTGGATGGGCAAGTTAAAATTTGGCTTGGCGGTACAATTTTCGCTGACTATCATGGTCCAATTGGTTATGAGAATGATTACTTTGGGCCTTATTTTAAATTTGGAGCTTATACAACACATGATTTTAAGAATCCATTAAGTGTTCTTTACGCTAAATATAATCGAGATAAGATTGTTTTTTGACAAACTATTATTTTAAAATAATAGTTAGTTTTACCAAATATATGAACTATCTTATTTCGATTTTTACTTCTTATTTTTTCTCAGGCGTGCTCGCCCGAGAGAGTGGTGATTATTGAATAAATTTATAGTTCAACAAATAATTTATAAGCCGCTCTATCCAATCACAGAGCGGTTTTTTTTATTTTATGATATAATGCTCAGATACCATGTCGTACCCACAACTCGTCGAACGCAATTTGAAACATTTCTATTTGAATAGTTTTTTCAATGGGCTGATCGCGATCATTGGCCCGATCATTGTGATCTACCAACTTCAGGTAATCGGTTTATCTCTGACAGAAGTTTTAATCGGTGAAGCCTTGTTCGCGCTAGCGGTTTTGGTAATGGAGATCCCCAGCGGGGTCTTTGCGGATAAGTATGGCCGTAAAAACTGTCTTATCATGGCAGAAGCCTGTACAACGATCTGTTTTGGAATTTTGGCTATAGCGACTGAGTTTTGGCAAGTTATATGTGGCCAAATTTTGATCGGGATTGGCTTAGCTTTTGCTTCTGGGGCAAAAGATGCGTTGATTTACGACTCACTGCAAGAACTAAAGCGAGAGGGAGAGTACAAGAGTCTCTTAAGTCGTCTTAATACGATTACGTTCTCGATGTCTATACTGAGTAATATCAGTGCTGGGCTTGTCGCTTGGTGGTTTGATATGAGGATAGCCGTCTGGCTGGCGAGTGTTTTCTGTTTTTGTGCTTTTATCAATATCTTCTTCTTAACCGAAACGAAGCATAAAAAAATTTCAATAGAGACTCACTTTTACGAGCACTTAAGCACAACTGTTAATTATTTTTTATCTCAAAAAATACTATGGCTTGTGGTCGCTTGGGGGGTCGTGACCAGTATTTCCGTTAAGCTCGGGTTTCATACACTCAATCCTTACTGGGATCTAATGGGGGTTCCGATTATCTTCTTCGGCGTAGCCTTAGCGAGTCATAATTTAATAGCGGCGTTGGTCAGCTTCAACGCTTCTAAGATCTTGGGCTACTTTGGAGACAGAAAATTGATGCTCATTCTCACCGGGCTTGGAGTCGTGACTTTCACGCTCTTATCGGTTTTAGATTTAGGAATTTTATTCGCGATGTTATTTCCGGCTTTCTTTCAGATCCAACGAGCGTTGTTTCCTTTAATTGTAGATGACGCCTTAAATCGAAAGTCAGAAAGCCATTATCGAGCCACAATGCTGAGTCTGTCGTCTTTCATGAGGCAAGGAGGACAGATGATAGTGCTTCCACTCTTCGGTGTGGTAGCGGATCTCTATAGTTTACTCACCGGGTTTCTGATCTTAGCGGTTTTGCTCCTTGTTTTGGGCAGCATTACTTTGTGGGGGAGTTTTAAATACTGGAATTAAAAAAATCCACCCCAGGTGCAAGCACTTGGGGTGGGAACGTTTTTGTGTTTATTCCAGACTGAGTAAAGCAAAGGAAGGTCTGGTGGTTATATCGGTTACTGACTCGATTTTGCTTCTCGAGCCTTATCAGCTATATTTTTAGAAAGATCTTGAATCTTAAGCGCCGAGGCTTCACTTTTTGGGTTAAGTTCTCGTGCTTCTTGAGCGAAAGCCCATGATCGTTTTGTCGCCGCGATAACTTCATCAAAGTCATACTTTGCGGTTTGCCCTGCAGGAGACACACTCGTTGTCAGGTGCACCAAGGACTTTATCAGATCTTCGGTAGCGTTGCTAATTTTTTGAGCCGAGTAGACAATGTTTTGATTGGTTGTGTCCGAGTCAGCCACTCTTTCATCCGCGTAGTTCAGGTAGTTTTTTGCGAGAGCCACAAGTACAGCCGCGACTTTAAGGTCAGGGGTTTCTTTATTGAGTTCGTCATACGCAGTGGCGAGATGTCTTTCGCCAATATTAAGTAGGTCTTGAGGCGAAAGGCCTTGGCCTTTATGCATCGTATTGAAGATCAACTGTGCGGCTCCAGCCCGAGTGAGCTCACGAGCGGGTTGTGTGTTGTTGTTCGCATCGGTTCGCATAATGTTGAACTGAAGGGCAAACTTCATATAAGGCGTAAACCAAGCATTGTCAGGTAGATCCGAAGCGGTTTTGGTCAAGGTGAAGGCGTCACTATTGGGGTCAATAGCAAAAGCCTTCATGAGCATTTTCATGAATTCTGCTTTATTGACCGTTCGCCCAGGAACAAAGTTAGTCCCATTTCCATCTCCTGAAACAATCCCTTCTGCTGCGCCGGTCGTAACTACATCGTGGAACCAGATACCTTTTGGTACATCTGCAAATTTAGAGTTAAGTCCAGTTTTCGTGCTGATTTCTGCTGAGGCTAAAATAACTTTAAGGGCTTCAGCTCGATTAATGATTTTATCGCGTCCAAAGCTCCCGTCTTGGTAGCCCTTGAAGACACCAGTTTCCTTCAGATAACCAATGGCAGTGTAGTGCGGGTCAGCCAGCCCAATATCGGTGAAATAGGCCTGGGAGTTTAGTGGTGTTAGGCATAAAGCACTAAGAGAGAGGAGACTAATAACTTTTTTATGAATGTTCATTTTTTTTAAATCAATGTTTAAAATGTAAACTCTTTACAGAGAGTAGTTTTATTATGAGACGATTTGTGTCCAATTTTTGTGAACAAAAAAAGTGTTTTTGTTTTAAAATTGTGCTCTTTTATACTAGATTTAAAAAACAATTTCGAAGAAATTATTTGGAGAAAAATATAGTTTTTCTACTACGCGAAGCGTGCAATCGACGTCATTCTATGTTTGCTAAAACGAAGTTTTAAGGGCAAACCAGTATATAAATACAAAAAAAACTTCTGATTCGGTTTAGATCGTTACTCGTATAAGAGAGATCATAAGTTGAATCAGAAGTTAAAACGGACAACCAATCCGCATTTTTTAACTCTCGCCTTGCTCTGGCTACTTTTACCGAAGTACCTACGGGACTCATATGTCTAAAATTTTCATTAACAAGTTAACAAAATCTTTAAACGAGTCGTTTGAAATTGTATTAATTTCTGAAGTTTTAAAACCTTCACAGCGCTTAGTGGTTGGTCTGAAACGGCATTTCAATCTGGAATGTCGTTTGATTGGATCAAAGACTAGCGTTCTTTCCTAACCGCGGTGTGATGGGGATTCCTTAAATAGTTTAAGCTTAAGAAACCTCGTCGCAGAGCGGAGAGGAACAAGCACTCCAATAAGTGCTTCTTTCTCTCCACTGTTATAGTGGTTAACAAAAAGTCGTTCTATCAGTAGAAAAGTTTTCTCAGGGCAAAATGTAAAGTCGAGACTCAGGTTGTAATTGAGAGACTTGTATTTGCCCCGAGAGGAAACTCTCGCCAAGGCTTTGGTATCTATAACCGAAGATCCTACGGGATTTATGGGTAATTTTGATTTTGACAACAAGGTCAAAATGCTTAAATTACAAATCAGAAGTTTTAAAACCTTTACAACGCTTGTTGATTGGTCAGAAAGAGACATTGCAATCTGTAATGTCTTTTTTCAAAGACTAGTCTCAATCGATCAATCGAATTGTAATGGGGATTTCTAAGAACGCATTCTTAGGAACCTCATCGCCGAGCGGAGAGAAAGAAGAATTCGAGGCTAGAAGCCTTCTTCCTCTCCACTTCAGGAGTTTCTTTTTGTTTTGGTTGGTTGTTTGTGTCAAAGATCAGTTTTTTCTTGTGAAGGGACTTGAGCTCGTTTTTTCTTTTAGAGCGAAGTGTTCAGAGTATCTTAATCGGGCAGCATAGTTTTGTCAAAACTTTTTATGTAAAAAAGTAAGAAAGTATTTCGACTTTGTTTGTAAGAGCGGGTTTGTGCGATTTTTTCGTGACGACTTTTTTAAAAGTACTAGAATTGTCTCCGCATGTCCCAAAGTGCAGCGGAAACCATTGAAGATGATCTGACGGCGAAGTCTCCTGACTTTGAGGCCTTCTTGTTTAAAACTAAACAGGAGGTTCAAACCCAGCAGTCACTCCTCAAAATACCAGAGATACTTATAGGAGAAACTTTGGGGTTATTAGAAAACTTTGCAGAAGGCGAAGGACTGACGGAAGCGGAGAAGCGAGGAGCTATTGATAACTTGGTTCTAAAGTTCAACCAAATCGTTGTGGCGATTAAGGCTTTTCGGGCAGAACATCCAGGTTTGGATGAAGCGAGTGTTGTTTCTATACTGAAAGATAAGCTAGAAGGATTTGATCGAAACGATTTCCACACCGGTGATTTTAAAAAGTACGAACAGTCTATTTTGGGGCTTATTGAGAGGGCCAAAAACAGGAAGACACTATTAGATGAGACCAAAGGAAAATTACTAGAAGAAGTTGACCCAAGACACGTAGCAAAACTTCAGAAAGAGTTAGAGGCGGTTCCCTTTGATGATTATGAAAAGCGAATCAAGGACCTTAATGAGAAGATCCGTGTTTTTCGGATCGTCGATATGGTCAATTTAGATCGATATAGAGAGTATGCCTCTCAGAAATATGAAAACACTTTTTTCAACGCAGAAGAAGCCAATGACTGGCATATCCGTTTTGCGGCCGCCCAGAGTCAGAGTTATATGAAGAAGCTTTATGCGCAGCTGGTAAAAGAATTTAATACCAGGCAGAAGAACTTTCATGCGTTTTTAAAGAATGCTCGAAAAAAATTATTTTTCCCAAAGGATGGCCTGGAAGCCTTGACGCTCATATATACACATCTAGGTGAAGCGGCGTATCAAAGTGAACCGGTTCAGTCACTTAAAGCTGAGCTAGAAGAGGCTCGGGATATAAAGCAGGAAATTGAAAAGACTCGCGAAATAAGAGATACGGCTAAAAACCGAGTTAATGAGCTTCAGGATAAGTTTAAAGCGATGACTGGTCGAAAAGTGCCAGTTAATAAAAAAGCCGCTAATGACAACGCAGTGCCTTTAGCCGCGAATGACAATCAAGCGGAGATTGCTGAAGAATCGCCAGAGGCCTTGGGCTTAAAACTGCAAGCGTTGGATAAAATCCCCGCGATGTGTGATCAGATGACAAACCAGCTCGCTAAATATGGATTTACGAGCCCCGATAAGATCTATGCGTTTATTAATTATGGTTCACAGGCCAAAGTGAATTGGATGAAAGCCCAGCCAAGCCTGGAGGGGGGAGAGGGAACGATGTATCAAGATTATTTGCAGATCATTGCCAACGATAATGTGAAAGATGACAAGAAGCTTAAAAATCCCAATGACCACTTTGCGTTCAATGGTTTTTCACTTTCTCAGGATAATTTTACAGTCGCACAAGCCCAAAAAGTGTTAAGCTGCTCAGCTTATATGGAAAGCAAGCATCCAATGCTTCTTTTGATGTCGTATGCGTTTGTGGTTGATCCAGAAAAATTCTCAAGTAACTCGATTTACTCCGCCAATCCTGAAGATGTAAAAGCTGCAGCGGCTCATGTACGTGGAAACCTTACAAAACCTCAAGCGATAGCAGCTTAGTCGGGATAGCGCTCACTCATTTTATCCCAATCAAGTTTTATCATGGTTTTTAAAACCTCAAGATCTAGGTCTTCTAGTTTTTTTATATTAAGACAAGATTTTCCTTTTTTATGTTTTCCCAGTTTGGTTAAGTATTTACTGTAATCTTCATAGCCGGTCATGAGGTAGACCGAGATTCCAGCGGCTCTTGGTGCAAAACCGGTTTTGAGGTACTCAGCGTCATAGCTACTGGCTTTATATTTATACTTTCCAAATCCGATTATCTTTCCCCAAAGAACGGCTTTTTCACCAGTTATATCCTGCATCATATCTAGAAGTCTTAGACAGTCTTCTCGTTTTTCTTTGGGGTCGACGGTATTTAAAAATCCCACAACGTTCTCATCGGTAGCAGTAGTCTTTAATTTGTAAGCCATGACTTAAAGCTAACACACTAGAGTATTCCCGTCAATTTCCCAACAAAAGCTCCATACAGGACAAGAAGGGCGAGACCTTCCCATTTTTGGATACGATCATCAGAAGTCGTAAAAATAAAGGCGAGGGTTGTTACGATCAGAAAGGGGATCCCGATATTCCAGGCGTCTTCGGAAACCGTAAGTGTCCCAAAGAAAGCGGGGATAGAGGAAACCGCAAGAGCATTAAAGGTATTAGAACCAAAGATGTTTCCAAGGGCAATAGAGTGTTTTCCCCCCATAGCGGCTTTGACCGAAACAACCAGCTCGGGGAGACTCGTCCCGATAGCGACGGCAAGCATCGTCACGATAGAGGGGCTGATATTTAAAATAGTCGCGATATTACTCACTGACTGGATTGTATACTGGGCTCCAAAGTAGATCCCAATAACTCCCGCGATGATAAAAATCGGCTCTCTCCAGCTAAGCTTTACCTTTTCCTCTTGAGCTTCATCATCCTCATCTTCAGAATCATAGATCGTATAAAAGATGAAAATACCTAATAACAACAAACAAAAGAGCCCTTCATAAACGGTAAACTGGCGATCCAGACAGAAGAGTAAAAACAGAGCTGAAGACATAAAGAAGAAGGGCAGATCGACATCGATGAGTCTCTGTTTGACCCGCAAGGTCTTGACGGCAATGGCACAGATGCCTCCTACGAGTAGACAATTGGCGATATTAGAACCGATAATATTATTAATTGGAAAACTCGGATCACCATTTAAAACCCCCATGATAGAAGTCGCAATTTCTGGCAGAGAACTCCCAATAGAGACAATCGTCGCCCCTACAATAAAACTAGAGAGCCCAAAAAACTTTCCGATATTTTCCGCTCCATGCGTAAAGTAGTCTGCAGCTTTGACGAGACCGAAAAGCGAAAGTCCCAAGACACCAGCCCATTGAAGGAGTTCCATAGTAAAAAAAGTTCTCCCCGAATTTATTTAATAAGGTCATTAAGGGAATAAGAGGAGCTTGACTTTTTTCGTAAATAATTTAGACATTATTGAGAATGATGAAAACGCCTCTTCAAAGTACTTTACAGAATGCTCAGTTGAGTCGATCTTTTCGAGAGAGTGGTAATATGCTCAGAGGGAATTTGTGGTCGTTGGTCAAAGCGGTACTCGCAAAAGAACCAGAAGAACTTAGAGTCTTAGATGTCGGGTGTGGAACGGGGCAAACTATTTCAGATTTAGTTAAAGTGCTCTCTAGCCGAGTAGCTAGAGTTTCCGGTGTGGGAGTCGATGTTAATCCGCTCAGTGGAGGTGGAGGTTTGATAGAGCTCAAGAAAGGAGCGGCTGAAAAATTGGAACTGGAAGATGATAGCATTGATTTTGGTTATTCAGTGCAGACCTTACAATACTTAGATGACCCACTTGAGGCGATAAAAGAAGCGCATCGGGTAATAAAGCCAGGGGGCGTTTTTCTTTGGGATTATTATAACCCGACGATTCCATTTGTGGGGGAAAGCTTTAAGTCTATTTGTGATAATTCCCCAGAGATGAGGGACTCAATTACGATTATTAATAAGCTGATTATAGATCGTGTTCCACTGGATAAGCCAGATTCAAAATTACTAACGCCTTACCGTAGGGTTTTTTCAGTCAAGCACGGAAGAAGTAAAATGGGATATCAGGGCAAGTGCACAGAGTATTTTACAGCGGCTAGTTATGAGAAAGAAGGTGTTTGTAGGCAAGAAGAATTTGAGGCTGTAGAAAATCCTTTTTTACTGGCTGGGTTAGATGAAGAGAGGACCGTTAAAAACTTTGCTGGCTGGGATCGTGAGTTGGTAGACCATGATCGTCATTTTATAAACTTCAGGCACTTTTTAGCGGCTTTAAGATAAACTAACTTTTCTGTAAGAAATTTTTCACAAAGCCCTCGAGGTGACCATCAAAGACTTTTTCGGGACTGCTTTCTTCATAATCAGTCCGGTGATCTTTGACGAGTTTATAGGGCTGGAGGGTGTAAGTCCGAATCTGAGAGCCAAAATTAGCATCTAATTTACCACCTCGAAGTTGGTCTATTTTTTCCGCTTGTTGTTCTAGCTGCAGCTGGGCGAGTCTTGATTTTAAGACCTTGAGTGCATTTTGTTTATTCTGTTGCTGGGAGCGCTCGTTTTGGCACGTGACGACTAAGTTAAGCGGAAGATACGTGATCCGAACGGCTGAGTCAGTA
>CALIGR010000009.1 GCA_938021445.1 uncultured Candidatus Altimarinota bacterium | reverse complement strand
GAATACTTGTTTGATGAATTTATCAAATCGCTCTAAATGTCTAAAAAACTCGCGCTCAAATTTGAAAACGTAAAAAAATTTTTTGGCGAAGTCAAAGCGCTTAAAAATATAAATTTTGAAGTTAACGAAGGTGAGTTCATGGCGCTTCTCGGCCCCAACGGAGCGGGGAAAACCACGCTTATCAATTGTCTCAATGGGCTCACCGAAAGAGATTCGGGTGAAATATCAGTTTTAGGGGAAGATCCAGAAAAAAACCCAGAGTTCACCAAACTAGCACTGGGTATTGTTGAGCAAGAACTCGTATTTGATCCGTTTTTTTCACCGTTAGAAATACTTCGACTCCGAAGAGGCCTTTTCGGACTCAAACCGGATGAAGACTACATAAACTGGTTACTTGAAAAACTCAGTCTCACTGACAAAAAAGACGCCACAACACGAAGCTTGTCTGGGGGCATGAAAAGACGACTCATGATCGCGAAAGCGTTAGCTCATAAGCCAAAAATCTTGATCCTCGATGAACCGACTGCCGGCGTCGATGTCGAGCTTCGAAATAGCCTGTATACTTTCCTCAAAGAGCTCAACCAAGACGGGATGACGATTGTCCTTACGACTCATTACTTGGAAGAAGCCGAAATGCTCGCTGACCGGATCGCTATTCAAAACCTAGGGGAAACCATTGTCTTTGAAGAAACCAAAAAACTGGTCGGACGAAATAACCGTTCTCTTTGCGTTGAGTTTGAAGACGGGACTACCGAAAAAGTAGAAATCACCCCCAAAACCAGCATCCGAAAAAGTCTAGATAGTTTTGGGGATAAGAAGATAAAAGATCTGAAGATAGAAGAACCAAATCTAGAAGAAATATTCCTAGAGCTAACGACTAAAAAATAATCAACATGTCATTCCCCGACTTGATCGGGGAATCTCCCGAAACAGAAAAACTTTCACTCAAAGATTCCCCGGTTAAACCGTGGAATTAAAAAATCCAAAAAACTAAAAACTCCCTATGCAACTCATAAGATTTAAAACCCTTCTCTGGAAAGAAACCTCTCGTTTTTTTAAAGTTTGGGGACAAACGGTCGCCTCTCCCGTCGTCATTGCGGTGATGTATTTCGCGGTCTTTGGCGGAGCCCTCGGAAGTAAGATCGAGGAAATCAACGGCGTACCTTACTCAGTTTTCATTATTCCAGGACTGGTTCTACTACAAGCGACTAATAACGCTTTTATGAATCCTTCAAGTTCGTTGATCATTGCCAAGTACAGCGGGACCATGTCAGACATTCTACTGCCGCCGCTCACGCCACTCGAGAAAACACTCGGCTATATGCTTGGTGGGGTTGTCCGTGGCGTCATGGTTTCTGTCTTGATTTTCATTGTGGCTGGTATTTTTACGGGGAAATATTTCCCAGAACATTGGGGCGTCTTTCTTTTGATGATTTTTCTAAGCAATGCCATTTTCGCCACCGCTGGAACTTTGGTTGGAATTTGGGCTAAGACTTTTGACCAAACTTCAGGAATCAGCACTTTTATAATCACGCCTATGGGTTTTTTAGGCGGGATTTTCTACAGCCTTGATATGCTGCCCCCACTCGCACAGACGCTCTCACAGTTCAACCCGTTCTTCTATCTGGCAGACGGACTCAGATATGGATTTTTGGGCATAGCTGAAGTCAGCCCAATGATGAGCCTCTCGGTTTCAGTCGTGATCTTGGTTATCCTCTTCACGGCTAACTACTGGGCTTTTGCTCGTAACTGGCGCCTCGGCATCTAAATCTCACATTCTTAAATGAAAAAAGAACATAATTCAATCGACCTGGTTCTACTTGTTATTACGACGATGATTGGGCTTATTTGTGGGATATGGTTTTTAGTCAGCGTCCCGGTTTCTGCCGGGATTTCAAATGAAAAAAGCGACCATGCGAGTCCTGACTTTTTAAAACAATACGTCCGAACTATTTCAGAAGAAATTGGAGCGCGTCCGCACAATCTTCGCGGCAAACTCAACCAAACCGCTCAACTGGTTTATGATAATTTCAATAAATACGGCATCACCCGTTATCAAGAATACAACTTCAACAATCGAGTTTACAAAAACGTGATCGTTCGACTCCGAGGCACCAACGATCGATGCGCCCAAGGGCTTTACGTCGTAGGCGCTCACTACGATACCCACTACCAAAACCCAGGAGCTGATGACAACGCCAGCGGGGTTGCAGGACTGATCGAAATGGCGCGGATCATCAAACAAAACCCACTTCCCTGTGACGTCGAGCTCGTGGCCTATACACTCGAAGAACTGCCCAACTTTAAGACTGAAAATATGGGAAGTTTTCAGCACGCAAAATTTCTACATGAGCGAAAAGAAAAAGTAGCTCTGATGCTCTCTCTCGAGATGATTGGTTATTTTTCAGAGACCCCCGGTAGTCAGAAATATCCTTATGATTTTATGAAATATTTCTATGGTGATAAAGCTAATTTTATCGGCATTGTTTCAAATCTTGAAAACCGAAATCAAATACGAGAACTAAAAAAATCTTTCCTCAAAACGGACAAAATAAAAACCAAAGCCATCAGCGCTCCAGCCTTCGTCGCTGGCATTGATTTCTCAGATCATCTCAATTATTGGAAATTTGGCATTCCTGGAGTCATGATCACCGACACCGCTTTTTATCGAAATCCAAACTATCACAAATCTTCCGATACTTATCATACTTTAGACTATCAAAAAATGGCCTCAGTCGTTGATTCTGTCTATTATAGTCTAGATGACCTTATGAAATAATTTCCTCCCACAAAAAATTCATGAAAATATTACTCCTCGGTTCTGGCGCTCTGAAAATCGGTCAAGCTGGTGAATTTGATTATTCCGGTTCACAAGCCATCAAGACTTTTAAAGCCGCTGGACATGAAGTCATACTTATAAATCCAAATATCGCGACGGTTCAGACCGACCCAGAAAGCTTTGCCCCGAGAGAAGCCTGTGCTAACAAGGTTTATTTTTTACCGGTAACGCCTGACTTTGTAGAACGAATTATCGAGAAAGAAAAACCAGAAGCCCTCGCGCTTTCTTTTGGCGGACAAACAGCACTCAATTGTGGTCTTGATCTTGAAGAGTCTGGCGTTTTGGAAAAACACAACGTCCGAGTTTTAGGGACTTCAGTTGAGACGATCCGCGCGACTGAAGACCGAGAAGTTTTCGTGCAAAAATGTACAGAAATCGGCGTAAAAACCCCGAGATCCATCGCCGCAAGAGATCTTGATCAAGCCTGGAAAGCGGCTCGAGAAATTGGTTTCCCACTCATCATGCGAGCCGGATTTGCGCTTGGAGGACAGGGTTCTGGGTTTTGTGAAAATGAAGACGCTTTTGAAGCCAAAGTAAAAGATGCCTTCGCCTTTTCTCCCCAACTACTGATAGAGGAAGATCTAAGAGGCTGGAAAGAAATGGAATACGAAGTCGTACGGGATAACTCGGATAACTGCATCACCGTAGTCAATATGGAGAACTTTGATCCCCTTGGCGTCCACACCGGAGAATCCATTGTCGTCTCCCCTACCATGACCCTCTCCAATCAAGAATGGCAGCTACTCCGAAATATAGCGATTAAGACTATTCGGCATTTGGGAATCAAAGGCGAATGTAATATTCAATATGCCCTCGATCCAAACCGACCGGAAGAATACCGAGTTATCGAGGTCAATCCTCGTCTCAGTCGATCTTCGGCTCTCGCGTCAAAAGCCACTGGATATCCACTAGCCGCCGTGGCCGCTGAGATCATGCTCGGAAAAGACTTGGATGAAATCCCAAACGCTATCACCAAAGTGACTAAAGCTTTCTTTGAACCCGCGTTAGACTATATAGCCTTAAAAATACCAAGATGGGATCTACAAAAATTTCGAAAAGTTTCTCACGAAATTGGAACTGAAATGAAATCTGTCGGTGAAGTTATGGCCCTTGGACGAAACTTCCCAGAAGTTCTACAAAAAGCGATCCGAATGCTGGGGATTGGATCTGAAGGGATTTTAGACAGTCCAGTCAAATTTGACGATAAGTCTGAAGTTAAAAAATATCTCAGCATCAGCACCCCAAGAAGACTTTTTGCCGTCGCGGAAGCCCTTTATCAAGAATACTTCGATATTGAGGAAATTTTCGAACTCACTAAAATCGATCGATGGTTTCTACAGCAAATAAAGCGAATCACCGACCAAGCGCAAATACTAAACACCCTAAAAATAACAGACTTAGATAAAGAAGTGCTGCTAAAATCTAAAATCTTAGGCTTTTCTGATGGCGAAATTGCACGACTCGTCGGAAGTGATTTCAAAGCGATCTACAATTTGCGAAAACAGCAATCTATCAAACCTATCACCAATCAGATTGATACACTCGCCGCGGAATTCCCAGCAAAGACTAACTATCTTTACACAACCTATCTAGGGAACAAAGACGACGTCTAAAAAATAAGAAGCAAGAAGTAAGAAATTTAAACTTAGAGCAGTGTATTACTCTGATTATTATCTTCTGTATCTGGTACTTCAGGGTCATCCGAGGGCATCGCTCCAGGCAGCTCTAAGCTTTCTATAGTCGGCAGGGCAATAATCCCCTGCATATCACCATAAAGGCCGTTCGTATTTTGGACCATTCGCTCGATTTCTTTTTCTCGTTTACTCCAGATGCGCTGCATGGCTCGTTTTTCCGACAGAAGATCCGTCTGCATACTGTCAAAAGCCGAG
>CALIGR010000008.1 GCA_938021445.1 uncultured Candidatus Altimarinota bacterium | reverse complement strand
TTGCTAATTAGTTGTTTATCTCTATAAAATAAAAGATCCACCTTCACTTAAGCTACGGCGGACAAGTTAACATTAAAATAGATATGTCAGACGACCAGAATCCAATCCGAAATATTGCTATTATTGCCCATGTAGATCATGGAAAAACGACGCTCGTCGATGCGCTTCTTAAAGCGGATGAGAGTAAAGATGACCATACGCAAATTGAGGAGCGAGCCATGGATAGTAATGATCAAGAGCGAGAGAGAGGGATCACGATCTACGCGAAGAATGCCGCGATTAACTATAAAGGGACCAAGGTGAATATTGTGGATACGCCTGGTCATGCGGATTTTGGGAGTGAAGTAGAGCGAGTACTGCGAACGGTCGACGCGACGGTGTTGGTAGTAGATGCGTATGAAGGACCGATGCCACAGACTAAGTTTGTCCTAAAAAAATCACTAGAACTTGGGAAAAAAGTGATCGTAGTGATTAATAAAATTGATAAACCATCCGCTCGTCCAGATTGGGTCGTTGACCAGGTCTTTGATCTATTCGTAACGCTTGGTGCGACGGATGAGCAACTTGATTTTCCTTATATGTACGCGATTGCCCGAGACGGGATTGCGATACAAAATCTTAATGATGAACACAAAGACATCACGCCGCTGCTAGATTTTGTTTTAGAGAATGTTGCCGAGTCACCGCAAGAGCTAGAAAAACCGTTTCGGATGCAGCCAGCTACGCTGGCGTATGATAGTTTCCTGGGACGGATCGCGATTGGTCGAGTGCACGAAGGCGTCGCGAAAGTGAACCAATCAGTAACGGTTGTAGATTTAGAAGGAAATAGAAGGTCCGGTAAAATCTCTAAGATATTTACTTTTCAAGGGATGAAGCGAGTTGAGGCTTCAGAAGCTCGATCCGGAGATATTGTCGCAATCGCGGGAATTGAAAACATCTTCGTCGGAGAGACGATCGCGGGAACAGCTGACGCAGAACCACTACCAAGTATCCAAGTAGATCCACCAAGTTTAGCGATGTACTTTATGGTCAATGATTCGCCTTTTGCCGGACAAGAAGGCAAACTGGTGACTTCGAGACAGATTCGAGACCGACTCGAAAAAGAACTCGAGACGAATGTAGGACTTCAGATCGAATTTCCAGAAAACTCAGACAACTTTAAAGTCATGGGACGAGGGGAGATGCATCTGGCGGTTTTGATCGAGACGATGAGACGAGAAGGTTTTGAACTTCAAGTGTCTCAACCAGAAGTGGTGATGCAAGAAATCGACGGGGTCACTCAAGAACCAATTGAGCAAGTCGTGATCAATGTCCCAGATGAGATGTCAGGAAAGATCATAGAAATGATGGGGAAACGAAAAGGAGAGATGAAAAACATGGTTTCAGAAAATGGAAACACTCAGCTTGAGTTCGAAATGCCAGCACGAGGACTACTTGGAATTCGATCAAGTTTTATCATTCATACAAAAGGAGAGGGGACGATGTTTAGTAGTTTCTCTCACTTAGCGCCACACACTGGAGCTATCGAGAAAAGACAGGTTGGATCACTTATTTCTGGGGAAACAGGAGAAGCGATTGCGTACTCTCTTTGGAAACTCCAAGAAAGAGGCCCGATCTTTATTAATCCTGCGACAAAAATCTATGAAGGGATGATTATTGGAGAGCACAACCAAGGCTCAGACCTAACGGTTAATGCGACTAAAGGAAAACAACTGACCAATGTCAGGTCTTCAGGGACGGATGAAGCCGTCAACCTAACGCCTCCAATCGCCGTTACCCTAGAGATGTCACTTGAGTACATCAAGGAAGACGAGTACGTGGAAGTGACACCAGAAAATATCCGTCTTAGAAAAAAACATCTCAGTGAGCATGAGCGAAAGAGAAACCGTTAGTGGTTTCTTAAATAATTAAATAGAAAAAAACCGGAGCCTTAGCTCCGGTTTTTTTGAAGTAATATTTCAAATAAAACTTATTTTTTTGCCGTTTCCCAATTGTCCCAGTCTTCATTGGCATTGAAGGTAGAAGGGCCTTGGTAGGTATAGACGTGGATGAAGTCAGTAGAAGAACTTTCTTCTGATGAATTTCCATTACCGTTCCCGTTTCCATTACCATTGTTTCCACTATTTCCGTTTCCTTCAGTGGCCGGTGCTTCAGTTTCTGTTTCAGTAGTTTCTTCTGAAGTACTTGTCCCAGAATCTCCTGCAGCGGCTTGAGCGGCAGCCAGAGCTTTTTCTGCGTCTTGAGCCGCTTCTTCGGCAGCGGCCAACGCGGCTTCAGCCGTAGCAGCCGCTTCCATGGCTCCTGATTCTTCAGTGGCGCTTTCAGCAGCCGCAAGAGCGGCTTGAGCTTCTTCAAGAGCGGTAGCGGCGGCAGCCGCAGCAGTGGAAGCCGTTTCGGCGGCCGCAATAACTTCACTTGAAGTAGAGCCTTCAGCTAGAGTAGCGGCGGCTTCAGACGCAGTTGTGGCTCTTAGTACAAAGGTTTCAATAGATTCCACCCAAGTCATTATTTGAGTGTAGTAAGTCATAAAGATAATCGTGACAGAGCTACTTGAGCTAGAGCCTCCTGTAGTACTTGAACTACTAGTGCTAGAAGAACCTTCAGAAGCAGATGAACTTGAGCTACTTGAACTAGAAGACTCAGCAGAAGCGCCGGCTTCAGTGCTTCCGCCTGAAGTGCTTGAGCTTGAACCCGCCGCCGCTTCAGCGCTTGCGGCTGACTCTTCAGCCATCGTAGCGGCTTCTTCCGCCGCCGCAGAAGCTTCGATAGCGACCGATTCTTCGGTAGCCGTGGCAATAGCTTCGGCAGCAGCCATAGCTTCGGCAGCAGCCATATTCGCTTCTTCGGCAGCGCTAGCGGCGGTTTCAGCGGCGGTAGCGTCTTCAGCGGTTCCACTCGCTTCAGCCGTTGCAGCCGCAGTAGCAGCGGCAGCCGTGGCGCTGGCAGCAGCTGTTTGGGCCGCTTCAGCCCAGACCGTAGCCTGAGTGTAGTAAGTAAAAAATGTAATCGTGGTTGAGGAAGCACCACTCGTGCTAGAGCCTTCAGTCATAGTCATGCTTGAAGAAGAACTATCACTAGAAGAACTATCACTAGAAGTAGATCCAGTCGTAATCGTCACAGAAGTATGAGTAGCACTGTCAGCGCTCGTTCCACCGTTTGCGTTTACCGCTGTCGATTGGCTTCCTGAAGCAGACTGTGTCTGGCTTGACGAAGTCGCCTGGCTGGTAGCGGCAGCATTTTCAGTGTGAGTCATGCTTCCAGTGGCATTGTGTGTGGTAGAAGATCCACCTGAGTAGTCATAATTTCGGTAGTAATCACCACCGGCGAGGACCGTTCCGCTCATCAAGAACGAAAGGACTATAAGATTTAGTGTTTTGTTTTTCATATTTGTGGGGAGATAAAAAATAGAAAACAGTGTAATTTTAGGGAATTGGGTTGGAGGTTGTCAAATACTAAAAAACCCAGAAAAGTGATCACTAATCCAGGTTTTTAGTTTGTTTGAAATAGAGTGTATTCTTAGTTTTCACACATTTCTTTTGCGTGGTTGAAGACGTTGCCAGCTTCAAGACAAGCATCAACTCGCTGAACGTAGGTACTGACAAAATTTATATTGAAACCACCACCACTTGTTATTGAGTTATTAGTGGTTTGAGAACGAGAAGCTCTCGTCATTCTTTGACTTGAGTTTGAAGTCATTGAAGGCGTCCAACTAGACCAATCTTCTGTGCTAGAAAAAGTAGAACCTGAAGAAGACATTCCCGTGCCAGTAGCGTCTCCAGTGTAGCTATACACATGGATCAATCGATCTTTGATATTTACGCCTTCGGCACTTCCGTTTCGCGCGTCAATGATAGTCGTGTGATGAGTCGTTTCATCAAGGTCAGCTTCTGTTGCGGCATCAATAAGGGCTGCATTATCATAGACATAGGTGGCACTTCGGCTGCCAGAAAGACTCGCTGAGCTCGAACTAGACGTATTAGTACTGGTAGCACTAGAAGTTGTATCAGTAGACATAGCGTCACTACTTGTACTTTCTTCATTCATACTTTCCGTCATACTTTTAGAGTAGATTGGACCACTGGTAGAAGGATGGCTGTACATAGCTTCAGCATGAGAAGTGCCCGAAGCTGAATTGTGTTGAGGGATGCCACCAGCCATAGCCGCTCCGGTAAGGAAAAACGAGCCAAGGGCGAGATTAAGATATTTGAAGTTCATTTTGAGATTTGGGTGAAGAATAAAAAACACGGTGATTCTAGAAAATTGATGAGAGGTTTGTCAAACCATAAAAAAACCCGGAAGTAACTCATCTTCCGGGTTTTAGAACCGTCATTGTTTTAACTAATTATCGGTTTACACACATCACTTTAGCGTGATCGAATGTACCACCACCTTTAAGACATTCATCAACCATCATTACGTAAGGACTTACGTAGTTTAGGTTAAAGACGCTTGGATTCGTTCGGTAGTAGGTAGAAAACGTATTTCCAGAAGCGGCACGAGTCGTGCTTGTCATAGCTTTTGGTTTTGGCATCCAGTTTGACCAGTCTTCTCCAGCAGCGAAAGTTGAAGTATTCGCTTCAGATGAAGCTCCACCGTAAGTGTAAACGTGGATAAGCGCTCCTTCTACAGTGACACCAGAAGCATTACCATTACGAGTATCGATGATAGTCGTGTGGTGTGTATTTTCTTGAAGATCAGCTTCGATTGCCGCGTCGACTAGGTCAGCGTTATCGTAAACAGAAACACTGGCGAAAACAGAACCAGCAGTGAAAAGAGAGAGAGCCATTAGGCTGAATAATTTAGTTTTCATGGGTTTAGTGGGATAAAAGATAGAAAACAGATGCATTTTGTAAATTTAAGCGCGAACTGTCAATGCCATAAAACGATAATCGTACAAAAGCGTTACCGATTTTTTGATTTTTCGAGAAGTGGGAGCGTAAAGCAAAACTGAGCCCCTTGGCCTGATTGAACCGGGCTGGTTAGCCGAATAGTCCCTTTTAGAAGGGTGATCAGACTTTTAGTGATATAAAGACCGAGCCCAGTTCCGCTGTATTCTTTGCGCATAGTGTCCTCGGTTTGCTGAAATTTTTCAAAGATTAGTTTTTGCTGATCAGGCGCAATTCCTGGACCATTATCTGTGATATAGATTTCATAGTCAGTTTTCGACTTTTTTAGCTCAATTGTGATTTTACCTGTTTTTTCGCTCACAACCTTGAGGGCATTGCTCAGTAAGTTTTGTAAGATCTGTTTTAGCTTCGTCGGGTCTGACTCAACCCATGACTCATTGAAACTCGACACTTTAAAATCTAAGTGCACTGATTTTTTCAGACACACCACGCTAAACTCTTGATGTACCTGGGCTAAAAACTCATTTAGGTCAAAGACCTCCCAGTCTAGCTCCAGCTTCCCCGCTTGGATCTTGCTGACATCAAGCATGTTATTGGTAAGGTTGAGGAGCTCACTCGTATTTTTGTGAATCACTTTCAGTTTTTTTTGAGTCTGCTTTTCAGTGGATTCTTGAGCCGTTTCTTGCATGAGGATTTCCGTATAACCTTTGATGATCGCCATGGGTGTTTTCAGCTCATGAGAGGCAATAGACACAAAGTCATCTTTCATCCGATCAAGGGCTTTGAGTTTTTCGTTTTGGTCTTTGAGTTGATGCGTCTTCTGGCTGACTTCTTGCTGCAGTGTCTGTTGGTACAGGACAAAAGCAAAGTACATCCTCAGATAGTGTCGTGTTTTCTCTAGCACTTCAATTTCTGGACGAGAATAGATATCCCCATTGTCTTTCTTGCCCAGATGCCAAAACCCACGGATCTTCCCTCGCACCCAAAGTGGGAAGACGACGCTTCCGAGCTGAGCCGCTTCTTTAAGATAGAGTTCTTTCGAGACCCGTTTTTTATTTTTGTTTAATACAATAAGATAATCCTCATTTTCTTTTTCAAAAAACTCAATCAAGTTTTCCTGCTTCTTAGTCGATTTAGTGATCTTCGAGTGGCCAAAGCTCGTCCGCTCCCCAAAAGTCGTCTCAAGGTGTTTGTTGAGCGCTGAGAGGGTCTGGTGAGAGGTAGGCGTCTCCAGCAAATCTTTATTGATCTGCTTGAGGGATTCAACATCTTGAAACTTCAACCACCGGTACAGCCT
>CALIGR010000007.1 GCA_938021445.1 uncultured Candidatus Altimarinota bacterium | reverse complement strand
TTTGGAACCACGATTCGGACTGGAGCCTGAAACTGGTTTCGGCTATGAGATCCTCGGTAATTAACCGGTCGAACGTAGTTTGTTCGTTGTCGTTGTTGACCGTTGTAGACTCTCGAAGCCGTTCGTCCTTCAGAGAAAGTTCGTGTTGGACGATTAACTGAGATCAACTTTGGTTGATTCTGAGATTGAGATACCGTGCTTGGTTGTCGGTTGATGTAAGACGCTCGGTAATGTCTTGGTCGAAAGTTTGAGTTTACAAACTGACTACTTGAAGTGTTACGAGTTGTGTACTGGTATCGATTATTTTTCATAATTCGATCTCGATTTCCGACAGGGTTACTAAATCGTCGGTAGTTAAACGACTGATCTGATGAAGTAATGTACTGATGGTACGCAGTTCGTGAAGCCTCTGTGAAAGGCATGATGATCGCGGCTCCCGCGATGATAAATCCAAGGGCAAATAAAACGGTTGTTTTCATGATTTTTTGTGGGGTATTAGGTGATTTTGTTGTAATAATTATCGTGGAAGATTAAAGCGAAAACTTTCGAAAACTTGGTGCATGTAGTGATTGGCTCCTGCTCGATCGCCACTTGGAGCTACGGCTTCAATTCGTACTACGTTCCGACTCGTTGGGTCCATAGCAGTCAAGATAAAGTAACTGTAAGATCGTCCATTTTTGATGCCATCAAAGCTTTCGACGACCGTTGGGTAATACCCTCGGTCTAGGTAGTTTGTCTGATTAATTCTTTGGCTTCCAGCTTGATGAGAAATACCTTGAAGATTTTGAGCGTTCACAAAGTTTTGTGTGAGTGATTGAGCACACTGACCAAAGTTAGCCTGGCTGCATGGCACTTGTCCAACACGGTGCACTCTAAAGGCAGTGCTTGTATTTCTTGATCGGAATACACCATTTCGATCTGCACTGAAACCGTACTGAGAGAATGTGTAAGCCGTGTCCATCCCTACTTGAGAACCTGAGTTTGAAGTTCTTCTGGCCGGTTGATTTGAGTTCGGGTGATAGTTTCGAACTTCTTTGTAGTGTCCATTTCTGACAACGAGTCGATTGGTCTGAAACGTGTTTTCAATCCGAACATCATTCCCTGGGTGACCGTCGTACTGGTATCGATTTTTAAGATACGCGTTTCGATTTAGAGGGTTGGTTCCTTGGTAACCTGGCAGATACCGGTAGGCATTTCTAACGCCTGATGGGTGTCGAGAAATCCCAGCTTGGCAATTGTTGTAACAATTACTGCTATAGTTATTGTACTGTGATCGGTAGGTTCGATTTCCTGTGTTACTGTAAGGTGCAATACGATTTGAAACCGTTCGAACCGCTCCACGAGTACTCTGGTACATATCAGAGTTTTGATACAGGTGGTAAACGTACCGAGATGCATCACTAAACGATACAGATGCCGTAGCGACAATCATCAGTCCGAGTCCAAGAAGAATTTTGTTAGTCATGGGGAGTGTGGGATGAAAAAATTTACAAAAAAACAAATCGCCAAGTTTGTTAGAAGAACGGGCACTTGTCCCATCTATTCAAACTCCTTTTGGCAATTTATTTTTATTTTCGAGAAAACTTTTATATAAAAAATCATTATTGTCAATAACAATTATTGTTTTTTTGATTAAAACACAAATTCAAATAAACTCTTAGCTATGAAAATCGCGCCCTCTATCCTCGATGCTAACTGGCAATCACTCCAAGGTGAGATTAATTCGATTGCGACCGCAGACCGTATTCATCTTGATATTATGGATGGTCACTATGTTCCCAATCTTAGTTTTGGGCCTCCTGCACTCAAAGATATAAACTTCCCCGTAGAAACAGAAGCGCACCTAATGGTCGACAATCCTGAGAACTTTTTTGAAATGTTTCAAACGCTCGGCTGCAAGACTATTACCTTTCACTTAGAAAACACCGGCAGCGATAAAGCGTTTGAATTTTTAAAACACTTAAAAGAAAAAAACATTAAGCCGGGTATCTGCATCGATGGTAATACTCAACCAGAAGAACTAACCGATGAAATTTTAGCCATAGCAGAGCAGGTTTTAGTGATGTCAGTCAAAGCTGGGTTTGGTGGGCAGTCTTTTACGCCAGAGTGTATGGATAAGATTAAAGCTATAAGAGCTCGAGGGTTTAAGGGGGAGATAGAGGTAGACGGCGGGGTTAACATAGACAACGTCTCAGGCCTTAAAGAGGCTGGGGCCGACATCGTGGTCGTGGGGAGTTTTTTGATGAAGAAAAGTGTCGAAGAGAGAACCTCAATTATTAAAAACTTTCAACAAATCTAAATGTTTACAGGCATCATCGAACAAATCGGAACTATTAAAGAAATAAATCAGTCTCGATTTGTTATCACTCATCATTTTAAAGAGCCTTTTGAGATTGGTGAATCTATGTCTTGCAACGGCGCTTGTATGACTATGGTTGATTTTGATGACTCTGAATTTTCAGTCGATATCATCGAAGAATCTAGAAACTTAACCACTTTTGGAAGTGCTAAAGTTGGTGATCTTGTAAATCTCGAGCGATCCGCGATTATCGGACAGCGAAACTCTGGGCATAATGTGACTGGGCACATTGATCAAGTTGGGAATCTTCTCAGGTGCAGCGAAATGACAGACCAGTGGACTTTCCGAGT
>CALIGR010000006.1 GCA_938021445.1 uncultured Candidatus Altimarinota bacterium | reverse complement strand
TTTCCCAGGGGTTTATGATTCAATTTCTCAAGCGGCGCTTAACAAAGATGTGTTTGTGCGAACTCGGGGAAAAATAGAAGAAAGAGAGGGGACTCTGAACTTTATTGTGGATGAGGTGAAGATTGGAGATCTGAAAGCGGTCCAAGGACAGGCTGAAGTTTTTACCGCTGAAAATGAGGGAGAACCTGAAAAGCCTGAAACCAAAAGGACCGAAAAATTAGAGGTAAAAAAAATAGAAGAAGTTTTTAAAATTAAAATCCCAACCGACGCGACAAAAGAACAGGTGAGTACTCTGAAGTCTTATTTAAAAAGCCTGACTTCTAGTGCGACTGATTCAGTTGAGGCGGAAATTCAGATTCAAGGCCAGGCCGTTCCTTTGCCGTTTCGGATAAAGCTTGAGGATAATACAAACTTAAAATTAGCTGAAATTTTGAACTAATTTTGTAGTGCGTTTTTGACGAGTGTGCTTTAGTTTTTTTATATGAAGACTTTTTGGTTTTGGCATTTAGAAAAATCGATTTTGGATATGAAGAGTACGAAGAAAATTATTTATCCAAAAGCCCGGCAAATTTGGTTTGTAAAATTAGGAATCAATATTGGTTTTGAAGCGAATGGAAAGACTGATTTTACAAGACCTGTATTAGTACTTGCCAAGATTGGAAGTCTGTATTGGGTGGTTCCTCTTACCTCACGATTAAAGCTAAACAGTTTTCATCATAGATTGGAAAGTATTTCTTTTAAAAATATAGAACATTCATTGGTGATGCTTTCTCAGGCGAGAGTAGTTGACGTGAAGCGCTTTCAAGAATGTATTGGGGGTATTTCGAAATCAGAATTTTTTATTATTCAAAAAAAGATGAAAAAGTTTTATTTTCCATCTTTTTAGTTTTTCCCTCCTGATAAGATCAGGAGAAGACCCGAAGGTATTGATGTATTAAGCATAACATTCAAAGACTTTTTCATCAAGAGGGTTTAGACTTTCTTATCAGAATTGAACGGTTAGAATCAGTTAGTATGAAGATTTTTATTTTGGCTGGTGGGTTCGCGACACGTCTTTGGCCGTTGACAGAAAATAGAGCTAAGCCTTTGCTGTTACTCGATGGGCAGACGATTTTGGCTCATATTTTATCGAAGTGTGATTTTATAGATCCGGCAGACATCTATTTACTTACGAACAATAAATTTGTTCAAAATTTCGAATCAGAACTTAAAAACCTGGAGCTAGAGTCCGTTAACATTTTTGTTGAAGATGCGGAAAATGATGGAGAAAAACTCGGAGCACTAGGGGCTATTTCTAAACTGGTTCAAGATGAAAAAATTGAAGACGATATTTTAGTTTTAGCCGGTGACAACCTACTTCCTGATCTTGATCTGAATAATCTGATTGGAAGTTCTGATCAGGCTATCTTGGCGGTAAGAGATATTAAAGATCTTTATGAAGCCCGAAAATTTGGGGTCGTAGAAATAAAAGAGAGCACTGATAAAAAACAGACTGAGACCTTGTGCGAAGTGATTGGTTTTGAAGAAAAACCAGAGCACCCAAAATCAACACTCGTCTCGACCGCTTTTATGTTTTTTGGAAAAACACTCCTCCCGATGTTTATTGATTTTGCGAAAAAAGAACCGGACGCTCTTGGCGGTATTTTCCCAGAGCTGCTCCGTCAGAATCAGACGGTTAAAGCGTTTAAGGCCGAGAGTGATTGGTTTGATGTGGGAAGTTTTGAAACCTATTTATCAGCGCATCAGCTCCTTCAAGACAGCGCCGTCAAAATTTCTAAAAACACACGAGAATCGGGAAATGATTTTGCGGGTAAAGTTTTCGTAGGTGAAAATTGTGTGATCGAAAATTGTCGCTTGATTAACTGTATCATTTACCCTGGAACGACCCTCAAGCATTGTCACGTCGCGCATACGGTGATAGATAAAGATTGTGCGTTTGAGAACGTAGATCTCAATCAAAAATTGGTGAGAGCCGGGACGGCATTGAAGGGTTAAGAAATAGTTTTAAACAACCATCTCTACTGCTTTTTGAAGCAGGGCTTTATTGTATCCGTATTTCATTCGCATAGGCCCTAAAATACCCATGTGGCCTGATATGTTGTGAGTACTAAATTTATTCAATATCATTGCACAACTAGAAATTTCAGAGAGTAGATTCTCTTCCCCGATAAATATTTTCACTTCGCCGTCTTTAAGATTGAAACCAGAAAGAAGTTGTTTGAATTTTTCTCTTCCCTCCAGCATTTCTACGATTTGAGCCGCTTTTTCTGGATGAGTCAGAAATTCTGGACTTCGAAGCACATTGGAGAGTCCAAGGTAAAAAGTTCGGTCATCGTCTATGCTGGCAAAAGCCACATTACCTGAGAGCTGGGCAATAAGACGAAGCACATCGAAAAGACTTTCTTTTGATTTCTGGATTTTATAATCAGCGATGTATTTATCAAAGGTGGTCGAGAGTGAATTTTGCTCAAGAGGCTGATCGGTAAGGAGCTCATTTACAAAAAAACGATATCCGTCTTCTGTCGGAACTTTGCCGGAAGAAACATGCGGAGAATGTATGAGTCCAACCTCTTCTAATGTAGCAAACTCGTTTCGGATCGTCGCGGATGAGACTTTAAATTCACGAGACTCCAGAAGCTTTTGTGAAGCGACAGGATTAGCGGTCTCGATAAAGTCCTCAACGAGGGCTTGAAGAATCAATAAAGTTCTTTCTTTCATCAAAAAACACTTTAGTTTTAGGCGGCTT
>CALIGR010000005.1 GCA_938021445.1 uncultured Candidatus Altimarinota bacterium | reverse complement strand
TCCCTCTGTCTCAGGCGCGTCTTTGTCTGGATCAGTATCAGCTTCTGGTGCCTCTGGTTCTTCTTCTGTTGCTTCAAATTGTTCTTCTATTAGATCTTTAATTTCACCACCACTTTCCAAAATTTTATCAACAATCGATTCTGAAGCTTCCACTTCTTCCTCATTAGCCGCTAGTTGTGCTTGTTTCTTTTCTTCATTTTCACGTTCTCGCTCAGCTGATTCAGCTAGTCTCTCGGCCTCGGCGTCAAGTCGAACCTGACGTTCAGCTGAAAGCGCTTTTGAAATTTCGTCAGCCCCAACTACAAAGGTCTTGATAACGCTCATAACCGACTGCCTCTTATTGATATCATCAAAGAAATAAACCGATTCGAACTCGTACTTTTTCGAACCATCTGCCGAATAAAAAGTAATCGTTTCTTGATCTCTCCCCGCCGCATCTACTTTTGTGGTTCGAGTTCCAGCTAAGCCGTTGATCGTAATGTTTTGATTAAGTCTCGTTTCTTCTGATGAAAACGGGCTGGAGGTAAGCATTAGTGTTGGATCCGTCCCAAGTCCTCCATCACCAATCAGCGCTATTTGCCCCTCAGCCGTCTCCGTCACCTGCCACGCCGCTGGATAGGTAAAGCTAAAGTCACTTCCGGTAAAGCGTTTAACTTTCGGTTCTTCTACCGCCACAGCTGACTCAAATAACTTCGCCGTCTTCGCCCAAAAAACTTCTCTCAAGTTATCTTCCTGCCAGATCCCATCCACCTCAATATACTCGCCTTCGAACTGTTTCAGATCAACTAAGGGCGAAGTCACATAGGCAACGAGTTTTCCATTTTTCTCGATTCGATGTGTAGCTGATGTCGCAATCGAAGCCGAAAAAGGATAAAGCTTCCCGTCAAGCGTTATAATTTGATCAGGCAAGACGCTCACAAAAGGATTCGCAATAGGGGCCTCCTGTTTTTGCCATTCATCACAGCCCCAAAGAACTAAGGGCAACATCAAGCACAGAACGTATTTCGTATAAGACATATTTTTTATATTTTTAAAACCTGAGTCTAGTTTATCTAATAGATTTAAGCATTAAAGACAATTTTTTCACCCCACAATCTTTGGCTGCAAAACTCGCCCGTCAAAAAGGCCGAGCCCAATGGTCTTTTCTTCACACAAGACTAAGACCGCGCGTTGGTTTATCTCCGGTACTTCTTTTGCCCCCAGCATTACGGCTCGTCCTTGTCTGAAGTCCGGCCATCTTTCTGTCTCAATAACAACGGTCTCTAAAGAATTTAAGACTGTGTGGGGTTCTAATACATAATCTGAAACTTCAAGACTCGAGGCTTTTAGTTCTTTCTCCGTTATCACTGATTTTGTCAACAAATCACTTTTTATTTCCAATTCCCCAATAGCCATTCGTCTAAGCGCACCGCACATTCCCGTCGTTCCCAATTTTTCAGCCAAGTCTCTCGCAAAACTCCGTACATAAAAACCAGCTGAAACTCTGATCTCCAGATTTAAAACCTGGGCTTTTTCATCAAATTTTAAAATCTTAGAACTGACAATCTTTGTTTTTCTTTTCTTCATTTCAACGTCTAGACCCTTTCTGGCTAACTCATAGGCGCGCTTTCCATCAATTTTAAGCGCTGAATATTTTGGTGGCACCTGCTCAATTTCTCCAGTAAAGTTTTTTTCTAAAATAGTCTGAATCTGTTCTTGCTTAATTTCTGGTTGTTTGGGATTTACTTCTATTTCACTTTCTGGATCTAACGTTTCACTGGTTTTTCCAAACCAAATCTCGGTCTGATAAGTCTTTTCGGCTTTTTCAAAATACGGGATCAACTTCGTCCACTTCCCCACCGCTACCACCAAAAGTCCGGTAGCAAAAGGATCCAGCGTCCCGGTATGCCCCACTCGTTTTACGCCCGTTAGCCCCCGCAGTTTGGCGCAGACATCAAAACTCGTCCAACCCGCTGGTTTATCAACTAAAAAAAATGCATTCATCCCTAAATAAAAAATTGTTTAAAAGCCTTATTTAGACTATAATCAAAAAATTATATTTTAAAAATGCCAGACAAGTTCAGAGGGGTTCCTGAGAGTTTTAGAAAAAATGGAATCTTTGGATACAAAATGGTTTTACTAAGAGTCGACGACACGGTTGAGGCAATAAGAAACATCTCAGGCACTAACATAGAAAAAGGAACAAGAACAAAAGTCCGAGAGATCGTCATAGAGCCTAATGGGAATACTCGAGGATTTACTAAGCGAGTCAAACTTGGAAATCATGAAGGAGACTTCAATCCCAAAAGGTTCCGAAAAATTGATTAAAAACACTTGAATACACACTTTTTTTGTGTAATTTTCGATTCGCTTTGCCCCCATTAATTAAGATGGGCGCCTGAAAATTTATTTCTTAACAGATCAAAAAGCATGGAAAAGTACGAATTAATGACCATTATTCAAAATGGTCTTGACGAAAAAGACGCTGAAAAGCTCGTCAAAACAAACATTGTTGGGAGAATCGAAAAAGAATTCAAAGGAAAAGTTTCATTTGATGACTTTTGGGGCGCTAGAGGTTTTGCCTACATCATCAAAAAGCAAAAATGGGGTTACTACCACGTTTGCCAATTTGAAATGGACAATACCAACGCTTCAGCCCTTAGACACGAACTTAATCTAGACGGCGATGTGGTTCGATTTCTACTCATCAAAGTAGACCCACGAGCCCCAGAGCCAAAACCATACAGTGAACTAAAATCTGAATACGAAGCCCAAGAGAAAAAAGTAGCCGATGAGAAAAACGAAGCAAAACAACCAGCGGCAAAAGTGAATAAAGACAAACGAGAGAAACTAAGCACTATAAAATCTGAAGCTAAGCCAGAAGTAAAAACTGAAGAAGCCCCAAAAGACAGTGTTGATAAAAAACTAGACGCGATCGTTGATGAATCATCCGAAGCACTCTAAATCTAAAACACTTCCCCTAAATCAATTCTCTACCTTAAAACTTTAACACTAACCTATCATGCCACCTAAGCCTAAAAAATATATCTGTCCATTTCAGAAATCTGGAATTCAGTACATTGACTACAAAGACCCAAAAATGCTCGCTCAGTATGTTACCTACTATCGATCTATACAGAGTCGATTTCACACTGGAGTGTCACTTAAGATGCAAAAACAACTCGCTCGAGCCATAAAACGAGCTAGAACTATGGG
>CALIGR010000004.1 GCA_938021445.1 uncultured Candidatus Altimarinota bacterium | reverse complement strand
ATAGGCGATGGGTCGTTGATCGCCACCAGTTCTAAGTCTGGATGACTTTGCATAATAATCCGGGCAGCCGATCTTCCAATACGTCCAAATCCGTTAATAGCGATGCGTTTTTTCATTTTTTTGTGAGGGGTTTATTTCACGTGTATTATACCTACTTTTAGCGGTTTTAAAACTTTGTTTTTGACTTTCGCGTCACATAAAAATAGTATTTTAAATGTTTAAATGAAAACAATCACCACGACGACAACGACGCTTTATTAGCTCCGCTCGAGTGATAGTTTTATAGACCTACTCGAGAAGACTCTCGGGATTTTTTAAAAAATTAGCATCATGGAAGATTTAGAACTCCGACGACGACACACTGGCTCGCATATTATGAGTGCGGCGGTAGGAATGATCCACAAAGAAGTAAAGCGAGGCGTTGGTCCTTGGACGAATGAAGGCTTTTATCAGGATTTCGATTTTGGAGAAGCTGAAATTTCGGACAAAGACTTTAAAGCCATCGAGAAAAAGATGCGCTGGATCGTTAATAAAAACTTTAAAATTGAAAAAAGAACCGTGAGTGCTGCGGAGGCTCAGAAAATTTTTGAAGGTGATGAGTATAAGCTAGAACTGATCAATGAAATTGTGGAAAGAGGTGAAGCTCTTTCTTTCTATGATTTTTTATCAGAAGATGGAAATGTTTTTTATACCGATCTTTGTGCCGGACCGCATCTCGGCTCTACTGGAGAAATTGGGGTCTTTAAGCTTACCAAACTAGCGGGGGCTTATTGGCGGGGGGATGAGAACAACGCTCAACTGACGCGGATCTATGGAGTGGCGTTTAACAATGCAGACGAGCTAGCCGCTTATCAGGAAATGCTGGAGGAAGCGGCGAAGCGAGATCATCGAAAACTGGGAAAAGAATTAGAACTTTTTGCATTTGATGAAGAAGTGGGACCGGGGCTTCCACTCTGGCTTCCAAAGGGCACGATCATCGTTGATGAGCTTGAAGACTTGGCCAAAGAAACAGAGGCTCGATATGGTTATTTCCGAGTTCGGTCCCCACACATTGCGAAAGAAGATCTATTTGTCCGGTCTGGGCACTTGCCTTACTACGCAGAAGACATGTTTCCACCGATGGAGCTGGATAATACGAAGTACTATCTCAAAGCGATGAATTGTCCGCATCATCATAAGATTTATGCGGCGACCCCGAAAAGCTACAAAGATCTACCTTTGAGGTTTGGAGAATATGGGCACTGCTATCGGTATGAGGACTCAGGGTCTTTATTTGGCCTGATGCGAGTGAGATCCCTCTGTATGAACGATGCGCATATCTACTGTACCGAGGATCAGTTTGAATCAGAGTTTGATGCGGTTATCCAGATGTACTTGGAGTATTTTAAATTGTTTGGGATTGAGAAGTATAAAATGCAGCTCTCAAAACATAGCCCAGACAAGCTTGGGAAAAAATATGTGGATGAGCCAGAGCTTTGGATTAAGACGGAAGAACAAGTCCGACGCGCACTTATAAACTCCGGGGTGCCTTTTGAGGAAGTGGAAGATGAGGCCGCTTTTTATGGACCAAAAATTGATGTACAGATCTGGTCTGTTATTGGGAGAGAATTTACTCTCGCGACGAATCAGCTAGATTTTTCAGTTCCGAAAAAATTTAACCTGACTTACACCGATAAAGACGGAAGTGAAAAAACGCCGCTTTGTATTCACCGAGCGCCACTTTCTACGCATGAAAGATTTGTTGGATTTCTAATTGAGCACTATGCGGGAGCTTTCCCGGCCTGGCTGGCGCCGGTACAAGCACACGTGATCCCGGTTAACCAAGCGCATGAAAAATACTGTGAAGAATTAGTAGAACGATTTAAGTCTTTAGGCGCCAGAATCGAGTACCACGATTCGTCAGAATCACTCGGGAAACGAATCCGGAATTGTCAGACTCAAAAGGTTCCTTTTGCGATCGTCATTGGTGATAAAGAGATAGAATCTGGGGACTTGAATATCCGTCGTTATGGCGCGCAAAAAGATGAAGCCATGAGTGAAGAAGATTTTTTCAGCCAGTTAACTCGTTAGTCTTTATGTCAGGCACTACTCGAAAAGGTTACGCGCTGGTCTTAGCCTCAGCCGTCGGCTTTGCGTTAGCGACTTTCTTCGCTCGCATGGCCTTTGTGCGTTTCCCAGACCAAGACCCGTTTAACGTCGCTTTTTGGGGCTGGTTTTCTGGGATGACTGGGGCCAGCTTGCTCTATCTTTGGTCGAAAAAAAATCAGCAGAAACTCATAAAAGTCGTTAGGGAAGATAAGTTTTTGATATTAAGTGTTGGTTTTCTAACGGCCCTTGGCGGCGTATTTTGGTTTTTTGCTCTGGAAGCCATGACGGCTGGAATCGTTTCCCTTTTTGACCAACTCATTGTGGTTTGGTCTTTTATACTGAGCTATATTTTTTTGGGAGAAAGAGCGCGATTTTTGTCTTTGATCGGTTTGATTATCGCGGCGCTTGGGCTCCTGTTTGTTTCTTCCCTTGAAGGGCAGGTTTCACTCTGGGGGATCACTTGTAGTTTTGTGGCGACCATAAACATTGCGGTGCAGAGTGTGATTCTTAAGAAATACGCGGCGAATACTGATTCACTGGCTCTGACATTTCTAAGAGGTTGGTCTATTGTTGTCGTGGCAGGACTGGTATTTGGGCTTTGGGGAAAACTGAATTCACCTGATTCTGGTGAGTTTATTTTTATTGTTTTTCTGAGTCAGTTTTTTGGGCTGTTTTTAGCGAGAGCGGCTTATATCAATGCGCATAAGTATTTGGAGGTAAACCACTTAGCGTCTATAAACATAGTTATCCCGGTGATTACATTGGTTTTAAGTTTCTTGTTTTTGGGAGAAAGTATGGATTCGGAAAAAATAATAGGAGCGTTCTTGATTGTGCTCGGG
>CALIGR010000003.1 GCA_938021445.1 uncultured Candidatus Altimarinota bacterium | reverse complement strand
ACTCCCGGATCATCTCTCCAGCGCGAGGGGCCACAATGTGAGCGCCGATGATTTTCTTTTTTTGATTTATTAAGATTTTTACAAATCCAGTGGTCTCAGATTCAGCTAAGGCTCGGTCGTTTTTACCTAGATCAAACTTTACTACTTCATACTTTAGGTTTTGTTTTTTAGCCGCGTTTTCATCAAGCCCAATACTGGCAACTTCTGGATCAGTGTAGATGGTCCAGCCAATTTTGGCGTAATCAACGTTTCCACCAAAGGGAATCCCTAAGACTTCATTGCGGACTAAAAGCCCGGCTTCATAGTTAGCCGTATGGGTAAACATGGAGGCTCCGTTTACGTCCCCAATAGCGGTGATGTGCTTTTGTGAAGTTCTGAGCTTAGTGTCTACTTTGATACCTCGGGTACTATATTCAACGCCAGCAGCTTCTAGATCGAGATTGGTATTCGGTGACCGTCCAGCGGCAATCAATATTTCATCAAACTCTTGTTTTTTAAGCGTCCCATGATGCATAAATTCAATCATCTTGAAGTCACCCTTGTTAAAGGGGGATTTAGGGGGATTTATTTTTTGTGGCTCCGCTTCAGTCAGTATTTCAACCCCTTCAGATCTTATTTTTTCAGTCATTACTTCGGCAATGTCAGCATCAAAACGCCCAAAAAACTGAGCGTGTCTTTCAAAAATAGTAACCTGACTTCCCAGTCGTTGCATCGCTTGAGCGAGCTCGGTGGCGATAACACCACCGCCGATAATAGCCAGTTTCTTGGGTTGAGCTTTGAGAGCAAAAATATCCTCATTGGTAATAAATCCAGTTTCTTTTAGTCCCTCAATGTCTGGAATCATTGGTCTAGAACCGGTCGCAATGGTTATTTTCTTAGCTGAAAAAGTTTTAATACCCGTCTCTTTTTCAAGAGATCCATTGAGTCTCACCTCAATGGTGTGTGCATCCGTAAACCGAGCCATCCCAAACAACACATCACACCCCAGTGACTCAAATCTTTCAGCCGAGTCATGTACCTGAATGTGATCCTGGATAGACTTGATTCGTTTTGTGGTATTTTCCCAACTTAAATATGAATTACTTTGTGTGTCATTTTTTTTAAGCCCATAGTTTTGAGCGTCGTTTATGTAGTGAGCGACTTTTCCAGACTTGATGAGGGCTTTACTGGGGACACATCCATAGTGAAGGCAGTCGCCGCCAAACATTTCTTTATCGACGAGAAGCGTCTTAACGCCGAGTTGTCCAGCCCCAGACGCCAAAGATAAACCGCCAGAACCACCCCCGATAATGATGAGATCGTAGTCATAGTTTTTTTTCATAGTTTTGATTGACTTAGGTGTGCCTAATTATTAATTTTTGAGAAGTTTATTTTTTGTTTTAATGGAAGTTGTGGATCTAAGTATAGAAGGTGATTTTGATACAATTGATGCAATTTTAGGTCTTGAGGCTACTTGTCCAAAGGCTCGAATAGATTTTGATTGTGTTGGGGAACCTTATCTTATAACAAAGGAGGGAATTTATGTTACAGAGCGATCAAATATGGTTTCAGCTTCAGCTATGAGTGTTGTTGGCTATCTTGAATTAGAAGCTAGTCAAAGCACGATTCATTAATCTTCATTTCTGAAATTTCTTAACAATTTTGGGAACCATAAAGACCAGGATGATCATAATCACTGGTAAAATCAAAGCTTTTGGTCCCTCCAGAAGCGAGTCACCCAAGAAAACAAAAGCCGGACTAAAGATCATGTTTGTTAAGAGTGTCGCAAAAAAGAAGTCTCGCGGCTTAATGGTTTTTATAAGTCCGGCGGCATAGCTCAGGGGCATATAGGGCAGAAATAAACATCGAAGAACGATAAGGTTTCTAAAACCGTTAGATTTAGATTTTTCTTCTAGAGTACTAATAAGACTTCCGATGCCTTTTTTATCTTTGAGTTTATGGACTTGGTCGCCACCAAGTGATCGACTGATATAGAAGCCGACTTGTGCCGCTAAGGTTGCCGCAATAATGACGTAGATAGATCCCCATAGCTTTCCGAAGAGTAAGCCGGACAGCACAGTGAAAGCGGCGGCAGAGATAAATAAAAGAGCGAGGCTGAAGTAAATCGCCATAAAGACTAAGGGCGCCCAGACCCCGAAAGATTCAATTTTAGTCTTGAGTAAGTCAGGATCAATAAACGCCTTTAGGTGATCGACGGTCTCAGGTGAAAAATAGAAAATTCCAGCCCCAGCCGCTAATATCAGCCCAATGAAAACGAGTCCTAAAGTTTTTTTCATATTCAAAAACTATCTTAGCCTGACTTTTTAAAACCGTAAAACCCAGCGTGTAGCCCGGGCGACAAAAATAAGTATTTACCGCGCGCCCTCTCTAATTTCAACATTATCGATATAGAGGACTTGTTTTTCTTTGTCGCTCTGATGTCCAATGACGCCTAACTCAAAGATACTAAGTCGAGTGTCGGCGCTGGGGAGCGTTCGTCCATTTTTGTACAAGATCCGATCTTCG
>CALIGR010000002.1 GCA_938021445.1 uncultured Candidatus Altimarinota bacterium | reverse complement strand
GTTAATATTGTTAGTCGATGGTGATGGATTTCCTGTGCCATCTGTTTGTAGATTACAAGCAGAGAGTGAAAGCCCAAGGGCTAGAATGAGAGCTAGGTTTTTAAATTGAGCAAGATTTTTCATGATTGTAATTCAGATTATGAGAGTAATTTCTCTGACATCTTAGTCTCTAATAAAAAATGATCCATAAACTGGCTTTACGATTCTGTCAAAAGCTATTGATCTTGGTTTGTTAATGTTGTTTTTTGTGGTATAATTATCTGATGTCAGAAATCCCAGTATCAAGTTCAACGTTGTCTCGGGGCTACTTGGAGCAGCTCTCTCAAGACAAAAAAGATTTAGTTTCACTTGAGCTCAATAGTCTTAAAGACTTAGTCGGAACGCACTACCAAGAAGATGGATCCGTGATCTATGGGAGCGCCGGTCACTACAAAGTAGAAAATAATAAACTTGTTTTTTACGAGGGCATAAATGACTTTGCAAACGGTGGTTGGGCCCGAGACCCCAATACGGGACAGTTACCAGCCGAGATGAAGTTAGAAGGAAATAGTTTAGTTTTTATTAATCAAGATCCAGCGGTGGTCATAGATCCAGTGCCACAACAGAGTTTCGCAGCGGTGCCAGCACAAGCTGGAGCTAATTTTCCAGCAGAAACCCGAGTGTTAGCTCCTCTGCCTGGGGAAACACAAGCGCGTGTAGACACAGCCAATGCAAGCCCAGAGCTAATCACGCAAGAAAGATATCAAGAGATTGTAGATTTTAATGCAGAATTTCAATCTCAGTTTATGCCAGTGCTTGAATCGTTACTTAGTATTATTGGTCAGAAGGGCAAAGCGGGTGATCAAACAGCGATTGCTCTTTTACTCTCACTAGCTCCAGTTATGGGCATGTTTGAGCCGGATGGGATTACTTCAGTTGAGGACACCAAAAATCTTCATAACGTATTAATACAGTTTTTAGAGTCAGCTAATACCAGTTTCGGCTTAGAGCAAGGGCTGGATTTACAACCCATGATTGACTCCTTGCATGAGTATAAAGACAAGTTTGGTTCGTATGAAGCAGAGCTTATCCTTGCTATTAAAACGGGAAGGTATGATGATTATTTTCATGCGTATCTTAAAAATCCACTGGACCGTGGATTTGGCTATATTGGGACGATGCCCGCTGTCGAAAAAACACCACAATCATATCAGATAGATCTTTTAGAAAAGGTTTATGGAGAGCTGCCTCAAGATTTAGTTTATCATGAAGTTGATACCAGCAAAGCAAGCGACATGGATCGCTTATCTTTAGGGGAATCTTATAGAGACTTAGCTCTTATCGATACTGTCAAAACTGAGGCAGAAGCTACTGAAATTCCGTGGTTCTCACAATATGGGGCAAGTCGATATGAATCAGTGGTTTTAAATGAATTGTCACATGTAATTTTGGCACAGAAATATCCTCAAATTTTAGGTTCAGTAAATTTATTTGAAAATATAAGAACAGGAGTCCCAGGACTCAAGGTTGAAGATAACATTCAGGTGAATGAATTTATATCGGATGTAACTTCAGTACAGGCGAATCCTGCTGAAATACTTCTAATCTTAAGTCGAGGTCAACAAGTCGCAGATAATCCTGCGGCTTTCCAATACCGATATAGTTATGAGTTTGCGAGTCGGGTCATGGTGAAAAATCTTTCAAATAAAGAATTAGAGTCTTTTGATGGAGCTCAAAATTATGAAGAACAGGCTGCCATATTGGCGCCTCATTTTGGAAAAATTAAAGCAGATTTTTTAGCAGAAAAAGACCAGATTATTACTCATCTGGATTCACTTCGTTCAAGGGAACCGGTTATTTCTGGATCGGTTCAACCTGGCCTCAGGGATTTCACAGTAAGTTCAGAATTGATGACCGTGCCAGCTGTTGGTGAGTCGAGAGAACACAGAGGAGCCACTTTCATCCGATTTCCGGACCAAAACGGCGAGTTTGTTTTTCAGGTATTTTTGCCAGGAGAAACGGTGGCTACCGACTTAAGGCTTCCATCAACATCAGGGCTTTATTCAAAAATTGGAGAGATGATAGCGGCTCGAAACCAAACTCCAGAATTTGAAGTATATAGAGAGACTTACCGGAGATATACGATTGTGGGGAAGTCAGAATCAGTAGGTGGTGACGCCACCACTTTTGATGTGTATGATGGAGCTGGAAATCTTCAGGGATCACGTATTTTGGTGGATCCAGGAGTGAGTATCTCGTCACTTCAAGCAACGAGATCGATGGTTGATACTATCATTGCTGAAGGTGGAAGTGTGGACTTTTGGGGTAAGGTTTTGATTCCGGGCGCCCTAGAAATTCGTCAGGTCTATCTGGATGGTAGTAAATGGGTAATAGAATCTTCTCCAGATGCCAATTTCAAAACATATAAAGATAAGGTAGCTAATAATCTAAAGAGATATTTTGATGTAGAGGTGTTTTTATCAGGGAATCCTGAAGTTTCGAATAAAGAGCTATCATCAAGATTAGGAATTATTGCTGAGTTTTATGGAGCCTTACAGCAAGGAAAAATTGATAATTCAATTATGAATATTGGTTTAGGTGTAACCTCTAGAGAGTTTGGAATTCCAGTAAGTGAGATACAAAAGGCTCTAGTCGATGCGGCCGGTATAAATTAAATTGTTTGAAGTTCTATCTCCCCCTATACCCCCAAACTCGTGCGAGCCACTTTTTAACCTTAGGGTTAAAGAGTTTGGGGCCAAAGTAGGTCGAAGCGGCCCATTTGCTGGCTTCTCCAAAGGTTGGGTAGATATAAGTGGACTGAGCTATGTCAGACAACTTCATTTTTTTACTGATCGCGAGTTGCCACTCCCGGATCATCTCTCCAGCGCGAGGGGCCACAATGTGAGCGCCGATGATTTTCTTTTTTTGATTTATTAAGATTTTTACAAATCCAGTGGTCTCAGATTCAGCTAAGGCTCGGTCGTTTTTACCT
>CALIGR010000001.1 GCA_938021445.1 uncultured Candidatus Altimarinota bacterium | reverse complement strand
ACACGAGCAATGGTCTTATCGATTCCTCATTCACGCGATATTTTCAGCTATGTCAGCGCTTTTGATGCTCTCTACCATTTTGATCTATCTCTCGGGCAGTACTTTTGTGGAGGGGATGCATTTTGCGAAAGACATCAATATCTATGACCAATCAGTCATGGGCAAAGTCCTGATTGATTTTTATCAGCTTTGGTTCTCTCTCCCCGCTATTTGTTTCCTCGTGGTCAGTTTTGTATTCCCAGCCAATACCGATAAAGAATATCTCAGATAAAAATTTAAAATGGCAAAAGTATCAGAAGTTCGACGTATAAATCTAGACCCCGCTCCAGAATTTCCAGAATGGAAACCAGGCACTAGTAGTGTCTTTAAATATGTCGGACGGCTTTTCACTTGGAGTACGCTCATTATTGTTTTTGTCTTTGCGGCTTATTGTAAAATTTTCACCCACTATACCGGACAAATTTTAAAACAATTTACTCCAAATTATCGTGTCCCATTTTGGGTGGCGATTCTCAGTCTGTTCTTTTTCCCCATTAACGTATTCATTATTTTAGTCGGGTTTGTACTGCAAATTTTTAGGAAGTAGACACCGGCATACCTTCTACTCCCCAACTTTCACCAACTCCGTTATGAAACGGTCATAACCAGAGCCAGCGTGATCTGGTTCAAACTCAGAACAGGTGATCAATATCGCGTCTAGCTCAGACTTTTCTAGAGCACTTATGTCCGATTCACTGACTTTGCGGTGGTTCATAACTTTGTATGCTTGATTATCAATAAGCACCGTTTTCCCAATCAACTCATGGCCACGATCTCGCAATGGCTCAAAGACAGGACCAAACGGGGTCGGATCAAAATTCCAAATCGAGCTATGGGCCCAGATAACTTTTAGATCACGGAAAGCATCATAATAAAACCCAGCCCCAACGTTCGTCAGTGAATCAAGTGAAGCCGCAGGATCACTGATCGCCGTATGCTGAGCCGGCAAATTTTCAATTCCAAAATAAGGAATAGAAACCGTATGAGTGTCCTGATATTTTTTGGTCTTCATTTCTCGACTAATCAACGCCGCCATTGCGAGGTGGAAGGCCTCGCCTCTGGTTATAAACTCATTGTCGTTTTTTTGGCTAATACTTGGCAGAAGCATCCCCGCTTTCAACATTTCCTTTTTATAAAAATTTTGCCAAATCTCACCTGACTCTTTAGCGGCTCTCTCCGCGGCTTCTGCGGTTGTCAGATCAAGCGCCCGAGAAAACAAACTATAGGCTTCTCCCCGGGTGACCGAAGCGCCTGGTCGAAACGTGCCGTCTTCATAGCCAGAAATAATCTTTTTTTTCTTAAGGGTCTCAACATAAGTCGAAAACCAGTCCGCGTCTTTCACGTCACTAAACCCGTGATCTGTATTAGACCAGAGATCGGACGAAATCGTTCGCGTTACAATTTTCGCGATTTCTGCACGACTCAGATTATCGTCTAATCGGACATTACCAGTTCCATCATCGCCACTGATAATTTCAGAAGTCAGTAAATATCTAGCCTGCCGGTAATAAGTATGATCAGCGTTCGTCCCTGGAATAGAACTAAACGATCCATAGGCTTTCCGAAGATTAGAGGGAATATACGCCGCCATAGCACTCGCGTACACCCCAAATACGAGCATAAACGCAGCCAATAAAAATATTTTTTTCATAAAACAAATTTCTTTAAACACATCTTGATAATTTTTCTAAATCTCACAAATCTTTTAAATCTTGATAATCCTGGTTCTAATCCTTAAAAAAGGCTATAATACGCACTGAATGAAGTCCCCGAAACAGACTATTCTGCGACTACAAGTTCCTCGTCTTAATACCCGTGGTCCACTGGCTTTTGAGCAGGTACTGGCGAGTCTGCATGGACTCCTTTCTCGTGAAGCCAAAAAGTCAGCCGGAGAGTCTATTAGTTTTGAGATTGTACGCTTCGATGGCCAGATTTATTTTTATGTGATTATCCCGCATCACTTGAGAACGCTTCTCGCTTCTCAAATCTACGCCCAATACCCAGGCGTTGAGATCACCGAAGCCAAAGAATACCTCAGTAAAAAAATCACCAAAGGTCGAAATATTCTCACCTGTGAGCTAAAACCTTCCAGCCCTTGGGTTTTTGCGTTTAAAAGACATCCTCAATTTGAAGACAAGCTCAATCAGGCTTTTGAAGATCCGCTCGGGCCGATTACATCCGCGCTCTCTCATCTCTATGACCCAAAAGACACAGCGATTATCCAGATCGTCGTGAAACCAGTTGAAAGTCAGTGGAATGAAATCGCTCAATTCACCCTTCGGCTTTTCATGTCCGGTGGTGCTTGGAAATGGAAATGGCTCCGTCGAACCTACCAAAACCTAAGACTCCCCTTAAACCGAAGAGAAAGAGTCATCAACACTCCACTTTGGCTAAGTCTTCGAGCTATTTTTGGTTTAAAGAAAATTGCGAATCCGACCGAATCCAGTGGCAATGATGATAATGAAGATGACTTAGACCGGCAGTCTCAAACCTCTGGCCGCCATGATCGAGAAACCGTTTTTTCCGCTGGTTATGACAAACTCTCACGACTGGTTTTTGGAGTCAATATCCGCGCTTGTTATATTCACTCAGATCCAGACCCTTTACACGCCGAAGCCAAAATCCGAGAAATCGCTGGGACGTTCCAACAGTTTTCACTCCCAGAAATGAACAGCTTCGGAATCGAAAAACTCGAGAGAGACAGTAAGAGTCCACTTTTTCAAGATCTGGTTAAAAGAAAAACTCACGCTCCTTTCCCTCTCAGCCAAGAAGAACTTTCTACTATCTATCATCTTCCAACTGAAACCGTCACCACTCCAAGTATCCACTGGATCGACAGCCCCAAAATCGAGCCTCCCTCAAACCTACCGACTAATGACCCAAAACTCACACTGATCGGGAAAACGAACTTCCGAGATCTAAGAAAAGAATACGGTCTCAAATCAATAGACCGTCGTCGTCACGTCTACGTCATCGGAAAAACCGGGATGGGCAAATCAACTCTTCTCGAAAACATGATTCGCTCTGATATTGAAGCCGGGAAAGGCGCGTGCGTCATTGATCCTCATGGAGACCTAGCTGAAGCCGTCTTGCGTTTCATTCCAAAACACCGAACCAACGATGTGATTATCTTTGATCCATCAGACCGTGAATTTCCAGTTTCTTTCAATATGCTCGAAGGAAAAAATATAGAACAGCGAGCCGTTATTGCCTCTGGATTGGTTGGCGTTTTCAAAAAACTCTACGCCGACTCTTGGGG